>CAZKTY010000026.1:0-11507 GCA_964555825.1 uncultured Candidatus Saccharibacteria bacterium | reverse complement strand
GTTTTTTTTGCGTATAAGACGTTCTTAAGATCGACAAATTCTTCAGCTTATAAAAATATCAGCATTGTAAAAACAGTTGACGGAGTCCCAAGAATTTTTATTAATAATGAAGAAAAAGAACTTACCCTTAGTGATTGGTACTACTACCCAAAAACAACTATCCCAAGCGATACAGACTATCAAAATGGAAACTGGCTTACATCAGCAAAACAAATAATTGATGAGACCTCCTCAAATGGAGCAAATACTCTTGTCTTGAGAATATGGTGGTCAGACCTTAATACTGCGACAACCAGACCAACCAGCATAGCTTCTTCTCTAGATTTTAAAGATTTTGATGAAGCTATGAACTATGCGAATGAAAAAGGACTTTATGTAATAGTTTATCCAGCTATACATAAAATGATGCCTGATTGGTGGGTAAAAGAAAACGATTTTCCTCCTTATATATCATCTCCAGACAAAGGAATAATCACTCCATGCATCCCAGCCGAAAAAGACGCAACTACTTCATGTATACCAAAAGAGATCTGTACAGTTGGAGATCCAAGATGTTGTACCAAACCAAAAGAAGAATTGATCTGTATAACACCAGCTGCAGATATGATAAATAATAAGCCTCAAATAAAACTTGCTAAAAATGGAATGATAGTGGTTCAAAAAGATCAAGCATCAGATCCTTCAAAGGCTATAATTCCATATAACTCATGCAATAACTGCGAGACAGATTCATACGGCTGGAAATATAACTATCCAACAAGTATGGGAGGAGAACCTATTACACAAGACTATTCAGATTTCATAAAAGCTGTGGTTGAGAGATATAAAAATAATCCAGCATTGATAGGATGGTTATCAGGTATCGGACCTACTGGTGAAGATACTTTTACAGATCACGTACAAATAAGAGGAATCTATGGGAGTGTTATGGGAGAAGCTCCAAATGATCAGATACCAGGCTATTCAGAGTTTGCACAAAGTGAATTTAAAAAATGGATCAGCAATAAATATACTACTGATGTGGACTTGCAAAATGCCTGGGGCGACAAGAGTGTATCTTTGAGTACTATAAAAATTCCAAGTCCAAAGAGTCTGTTCGTTGATAAGAATTCGAAAAAACTTTTCCCTGATACTTTTACTCTTAACTACTTCATAAAATTAGATGAATTAACCCAGAAAGGAAAAGACTTCAATGAATTCAGAAATTACATGAGAGATAATTTCAGAAATACTTTTGTATCTTTGTTCAAATCACTTGATCCAAACCACATACTTATCTATCAAGGAACCAACAATGACAATATCTATGACAATCCAAATATCGACGGGATCTATTCAAACAACCACGTAGAATACTCTCTAGATAAGAATGAACAGGCTCCCCTCATCTTTACCTTTATGGCCAGAGCCCTAGAAAAGAATAAAGTCTCATTATTCGGAATAGAAAGTAAAGGAATTGATAGCAGCGGATTAACAGGAACATCTAACGAAGATGAACAAAGACAGTCTCTTGTGCTAGTCGGGAAGGTCATAAAATGTATGAATGGCTATATGGGTTATGCCTCAGGATTAAGTACAGATCCAACGGTAGGTCCTGTATGGTCAAAAGATGATATAGCAGGATTGAAAGAAATATCAGACTACGCTCCAGGAACTAACTGTATAAATAGTTTGATCAAACCAGAAGACACAATGTTGAAAGATCGAACCTTGAAAGAATTCATTGATCTCTTCAACTTACAAAAATACTATCCGTTAAGTGAAAGCGAGGAATCAAATACAAGTTCATCATCCCCTGAAGAAACAAACAAAGGGCAAGATGCAGGAAAATGTGGGGATGGTATTTGTGACAATATAGAGAAATCTTCAGGAATGTGTCTAACTGATTGCAAATAAAGATCAACGACAAAAATTTGTAGATATCAAATTAAATGATCAGACAAATAACTATTTGAGATTTTCAGAGAATATCTCTTGAAGCATTTTTGGATTAGCAGCTCCTTTTGTTTCTTTCATTGCTTGACCTATCAAAAATTGAAGGGATGAGGCTTTCCCTGCTTTATACTCAGAAACTACATTTGGATTATTTGAAATTATTTTCAAGACAATTTCTTTGATAGCTCCAGTATCGCTTACTTGAATAAGTTTTTTCTCTTCAGCTATTTTTTCTGGATCACCTCCTTCATTCATCATAATAGCCAATATATCCTTTGCTCCTCTTGAAGAGAGTTTGTTCTCAGATATCATTATCATCAACTTCGCCAAATTTTCTGCATCTGGTATATTTCCACCCTTCTCTTTCAAAGCAACAACATCTGTCGTCAGATAATTCGCTGAAATTACTATGACACCTTCATTCCCCCCAAATTTTGAGACAATTTTGTCAAAGAGTTCTTCAATATCAGGTCTACTAAGAAGAGTCTCAACTTGCTCCTCTTTTATTTTTAGTGCTAAAAACCTCTTTCTTTTTTCCCATGGCAATTCAGGTAAAGAATTCTCAAGCTCAGATTCTGAAAATCCAGAAAGCTCTCCTAGTTTTAATTTTGGAATGTCTGGATCTGGAAAATATCTGTAATCATGAGCATCTTCTTTCTTTCTTTGAGAAAAAGTACTTCCTTTATTCTCGTCCCATCCTCGTGTCTCCTGAGTGATCTTTTCTCCCTTTTCTAAAAGGAGTTCATGTCTTTTTACCTCATATTCGATAGCTTTCTCAACTGCTTTGAAAGAGTTCAGATTCTTAACTTCAACTTTTGTACCAAAGACCTTTGGATCAGGTGATATAGAAATATTAGCTTCCACTCTCATCTCGCCCTTTTCAAGATTAGCCTCACTTGCCTTTAGGGTTCTAAGAAGTAATTGGAATTCCTTTGCAAAGTCTGAGGCTTGTTTTGCTGTAGTTATCACAGGTTCGGTCACAAGTTCCATTAAAGGCACACTAGAGCGATTGTAATTCAACAATGAGTATTGATCCTCCCCTTGACCCTCTTCATGTAAAGAAGTCCCTGTATCCTCTTCGATATGAACTCTAGTTAACTGCACTCCATTCAGATTTCCACCACTTACTAGCGGATATTTGTATTGAGATAATTGGTACCCTTTTGGAATATCAGGATAAAAATAATTCTTTCTATCAAACTCTGTATAATCCAAAGCAAGTTTTCCTCCGACGGCTTTACCAACTCTCAAGACCTGCTTTATAGCTTCTTTATTTGGTCTAGGAAGTGTTCCAGGATGACCAAGACAGATGGGGCAGATATTTACATTGGGTCTTTCCTCATCTGGATCATTCTTACAGGAACAGAACATTTTGGTCTTTGTTTTAACCTCTGCATGGATCTCAAGTCCAATTGTTGTGTAATAAGTCTTTTGCGACATATTTTATATGTTATCACAAAGTAAATAATATGAAAAAACTATTATTTACTTAGATTATTTCTCCTTTCGTAGGACCTTTACAAGCTCATCTCTGAAATTTTTTGTGCTTTTCTCGTCGATAATTGATATGGCAAATACAGGTTTTTTTAGCTTAGAGATCTCTTTTATTTTTTTCTGGATCTCTTTTTCATCAAACAGATCTGTTTTACTCAAGACGATTATCTCTTCTTTTTTCAATAATTCTGGATCAAATTTTTCTAGTTCATTTCTGATCGTGTTATAGGTCTCTTTTATATTCTCATTTTCAACAGAAATTAAATGTACCAATATCTTTGTACGTCTCACATGTCTCAAAAATTTATCTCCAAGCCCTTTTCCTTCAGCCGCCCCTTCGATCAATCCAGGGATATCGGCAATGATAAATTCATAAAGAGCACCAAGATTTGGTTCAATCGTAGTAAACGCATAATTGCCAACTTTAGCAGTCGCATTCGTTATTGAATTTAAAAGCGAAGATTTACCAGCACTCGGAAGACCAATAAGTCCAATGTCTGCCACGAGTTCAAGTTCAATGAAAAAATCGGCTTCTTCTCCTGGTTCACCTTTTGTTGTCTCAGTTGGAGAAACATTCTTTGAAGATTTAAAATGTTCATTTCCAAAACCTCCCTTGCCTCCAGAAAGTATCTTTCTCCTATCTCCAGTTTTTGACAGATTAAAGGTCTCGCCTGTATATAGATTCTTTACAACACTTCCAACTGGCAATATCAAAGTAAAATCTTCTCCTCTTTTTCCATGCTCCGAACCTCTAAAACCATCTTCTCCATTCTCTGCAGAAAATTTTTTCTTTGACTTATAATTTGAGAGTATAGATATATCTGAGACAGCTTCTATATATATGTCTCCACCCTTTCCTCCGTTCCCTCCAGAAGGACCACCAAATTCCTTACTCTTTTCATGCCTCCATCTCTGAACACCATCTCCTCCTTTTCCTGCTTTTATATATATCTTTAGTTCATCAATTAACATGTATTTATTCGTTAGTTTCTAAAGCGATCTTCGCTAATTTAAGTGCTCCTTCCATGCTTTTTGCATTTGCTACGAAACGAGCATTATGACAGAAGATAGCATCACTCACTCCTGTTATTTTCTGAAGTTCTTCTCCTGTTTTTCCTGCCCAAGCCTCTGGTAATTTCTTTCGACTTTCAAAGCTCGAAGAATTCTTTCTAACAGCTCTGACAGCAGAACCTAATTTGTGATATGGGTGTATAACGAATAAAACTTCTGGAAATCTCTGCAGAACATCATTCAATATTATCTTGTCTATCTGCTCATTTAAAATTATCAATCTTTTATCCTCTGCACTCTCATATGCTTCTTTTATTTTTTTTTCCCCAAAGACATACTCCTCAGAGATCGCGATCTCTCTTTTGATCGTCTTCTTTGCTAGTTCAACTAATTCCAAAAAGGTTCTATCGTTATTATCTTTTTCCAGACTTGTCGAATTAAACACTGAAACAAGAGAAGAAATAGAAAAATTACTTACTCCTTTTTTTTCTTCCACCAGATCTACACCATTATCTCCAGCATCAATGAAAGAGACCAAACTCTTATCAATTATTTCTGACTGGTCTTTTCCACAAAGTTTCTCTCCGAATTTTTTCCAGACTAGTCCGAACGAGGCATAAGGAATTCCACTCTCTCTCTTTCCAGCTCCTCCTTCCTGATGATGATCAAAACGCAAGGTATTCTCATCATATATCCTGCCAACATCTACGACAAAATCTCCATTATTTATCCTTGCTTCGTCGCGTGTCCTGACGACTTCAAATCTCTCTTTTGGATATACCAATTCGATCGTAGCCACAGCAAATACATCATCTGCATGAAAACTTCCATTATGGGTCATGATTTTCTTCTTTCTGAACATTATCTATATATTACAGTATTCTCTACTTTAATCTAATTTCAGAAGCAGACCCTTCTTTTTTACCCATCCAAAGACAGCATAAAAGAGTACTATTACCAAAGCTAAATAAACGATATTTATAGCGAGAGAATACAAGGCATATGTACCATTAAAAGTTCCTTGGTTTATAAGCTGTCTCATTCCCTCAAAAACATATGTTGATGGCAGAAAATAAGCAACAAATTGAACTGACTGAGGTAAAGCTGACAACGGGTAGAACACCGCAGAAAAAGGCTGGATCAAAAATATGAATCCAAAAGCAAGGACTTGGGCTGATGTTCCATATCTAAAGATCACAACAGTAATAAGAAAGCCCAAGGTGCATCCAAATAAAATAAGATTGAAAAGAAATGGAATAACAGCAAGACCTAGGACAAATATATTGAATTGATAGAAAATGATCGCTAAAAGCGAAATAACAACAAGACCTAGGACAACCCTTATCATCACCAAACAAACAGTCGCAACCAGAAATTCAGAAATAGAAAGAGGAGTCACAAATAGATTCAAAAAATTCTTCTCCCACACGTCTTCAAGGAAAGTAGTAGATACCGAACCTTGAGACTGCTGAAGCATTCCCCAAAAAATAACAGCTCCGAGAAGCACTGAGATAATATTCACATTTCCAAGACTGAGTTTTTCTAAATATACACTTAAAAATCCCCACACCAACAGATCCATAGTCGGCCAAAAGAATACATCCATCAAGCGAGGAAGACTCCTCTGATAAAGATACAAATGCCTTATGACCAATGCTTTTATTCTTCCAAAACTCATATATTTTTTTCGTTATCTTCCCCTCTTGCGATAGAAAGAAATACTTCATTTAGATCTTTACGACCATATTTTTTGATCAATTCCTGAGGTGTCCCCTCGTCCTTGAACTTTCCTTTGTTAATGAAAATAACATGCTCACAAAGCTCTGCTATCTCTTCCATATTATGAGATGTGTAAAGAATGGTAACATTTCGTTCCAATTGGATCTTCTTTAAAAGTTTTCTCGTTCTGTCAGCAATATCTGGATCCAGAGATGAAGTTGGTTCATCTAAAAGCAAAAGTTTAGGATCGTTAAGAAGAGCTTTGGTCAGATTGACTCGAGTTAATTGTCCGGTCGAAAGTTCTGAGGTCATCTTTGGAAGAAGATCTCTGATCATAAAAAAATCTACGAGTTCATTTATCTTTTTGTTCACATCCTTTACCTCATAGAGTCTTGCGAATGTTTTTAGATTTTCGATAACCTTAAGATTAGTAGGCAAAGCAACGTATGGAGATGAAAAATTGACCTGACTTAAGATCTTCTCGCGATCATTCTTCATTTCCATACCAAAGATCTTGATAGTACCGCTTGTAGGAGTTATAAGATCTAGGATCATCTGGATCGTAGTCGTTTTTCCCGCACCATTAGGACCAAGAAGAGCTGTTATCTTTCCTTCTTCAATATTCAGAGAAAGACCATTAACTGCACAAAAGCCACCAAAATTCTTCACAAGATCTTTAGTCTCAATTACATTTGCCATAAAATGAATAGACTTATTTAGATACTTCCTTAACTAGAATTGTCTTGTATATATCAAACAAAGCAAAAAGGAAGCTAATAATTACTGGACCAAAAATAAATCCAAGAGGACCAAAATATCCTATTCCACCGAGAGCAGAAAGAAGGACCAAAAGAGGATGAACTCTTGCCCCTTTCCCAACCAAGTATGAAGCAAGGATATTATCTATGAACGAGACTGACATAATGCTCCAGATCAATAGACCCACCCAACTGGCGGTCTGTCCAGTTATGAAAAGATAAATGATACCAGGAACGATCACCAAAGAAGTTCCAATACTTGGAACAAGAGAGGCTAATGCAGCAACACCTCCCCAGAGCAAAGCAGAAGGAACACCAAAGATATAAAATCCTAATCCAGTAAGAAATCCTTGTACCAAAGAAATAAATAATGATCCTTTAACCACAGACATTATTGCTGTCTTAAGTCTCATCAAGATCTGCTCATCCCTCTCATCCTCAAATGGACTTATTGCTATAACAAATTTTTTGAGAACCTCACCGTCACGTAAGATAAAGTATGAAGAAACAAGAAGAAGGAAAAGATCCAGAAAGAATTTCGTAAAACCAGAAAAGATATCTCCAAAATGTCCTCTGACCCATGCAAATATAGAAAACAAATAATCCTGAGTTTGTGCAGTGTCAAAAGCAGGAGTTTGATATCCGAAAGGAGAATGGGCTTGGACAAAATTATTTGCATTTGTTGTCACTATCGTGATCCAGTCAGTTGAATCGCTAGACGTAAAGAAAGAGGTATAAAGATTTCTTATCTCTCCTGATAAAGCCATCCCATAAAGGATAAAAGGAAGCAAAACAATAATTATCACAAAAAGTAATGTGATAAATGCAGCAACAGAATGCCACTTCCCCATTAATTTTTGTATTCTTTTGTTGACAGGCTCAAAGACAATAGCCAAAACAAGGGCTAAAAATAATACCTGCAGATAAGGAGCTAAGATAGAGAAAGTAAGATAAAAAGCAATTGCCAATAGGATGAAAAACAGATATATCTCCAATTTCTTTTCTTTCATGCTTAAATTATAACCCTAATACACACTTTTAGACAAACAAGCTATATTAGTTTGAAATTAGTTCTTCAAATATGTCTCAATATTTTGAAGATGCTCATCATAAGTAGCTGCACAATGAGTGACACGACTACTATCATGAAGATAATACAAACAATCTGTCTTTGTAGGATTAAGAGTAGCTTCTATAGCCGCAATTCCTGGGTTTGAAATAGGATGAGGAGGAAGTCCTTTGTGCATATATGTATTATATGGAGAATCTATCTTCTTATCAGCTGTAGAGATCGGTGCCCACCAACCTTTACCGACATCTCCTCTTAAATATTGCAAAGTAGCATCAACATCAAGAGGCATACCTTGATCTAGCCTATTCCAAAGAATTCCAGCGATCAGAGGCATGTCAGCTGAACCAGAAGCTTCCCTTTGAACAATAGAAGCCATTGTAAGAGCTGTGGTCCATTTTATATTTTCAGCATTAAAACCAGTTATATAGCCAGAGAAATTCTCATTGAATTTTGAGATAAGACGTTTGGCAACATCACTCGTTGATTCAGCTACAGGAATAAGATATGTATCTGGAAAATATACACCTTCGATGTAGTCACTATTTGCTGTAGTATCGACAGTAATGAATTTCTTCTTTTGGCTGGCCGTCCATCCCAAAGCATTTTGGAGAAGTGTCGCTATCTCTTCTTTTCGAAGTCCAGGAGGAACAACTACCCATTTCATATAAGGCTTTCCCTTCAAAGCTTTTGCAACATCGGAAACAGAAAAATCCTTAGACAACTTATAAGCTCCAGGTAGAACATTAGGAGAATTGAAAGCCTTAATAAAACCATCTTTATCTTGAATAAATCCCTGATCTAAAAGATCACTTGCCACTTTATCAGTAGAAGTTCCATTCAAACCAACAATAAAACCATCAGTCCCGATCAAAGCTTTTTCTTCAGCCAAAACTTTATCTTGAGTTGAAGTGGCAATCTCGACTTCCTTCACCAAAGAAGGAGCAGGAGCAGGTTGAGAAGTTACAGTTGGTTGAGGAGATCCAGACACATTGTTCTTTTTATGGGAAAAATAAAAACTAGCAAAAACAGCAAGAATAATTATTAGTAAACCAAGAAGTAAAATTTTGTATCTATTAGAAAGATTCATATTGCTATATTACAACAAAATCGACTAGATTTCTTTACTATTCAAAAATAGCCATATCAAAAAAGGCTAATTTTAAAATATCTTATCAACAGAAAGAGAATCTGCTCCATAAAAGAACACAACCAATGTACTCATTGCTAAACCCATATCTCTTACTCCAATGGCATCATAACCAACAGTATAAGTAATATCGAAAAGATGAAGAGCAAGCATAACAGCTGCAAAACGGGTATAGAATCCTAAAAGCAGGAATATCCCAAAGACGATCTCAAATGTTCCGTTCAAATAGATAAGATCTATTTGACTGATCGGAAGCGAAGTTGTCCAAGGAGGAAGAAAACCTAGCCATGAATTTGCATCAACTATCTGTTGATATCCGAACCAAAGAATAATAATACTCATACTCAATCGAAGAAGAACTGGGGCTATCTTTTTTAATTTAATATCATTCATATTCAATATAATTATTTATTAATAAAGTTCTAACACATTACCTAAAAGATCAGACCTCTCAACTGAATGATCTGAATACAAGATAATATATTCAAATCTGTATTTCTTCATGAGAGCTTTGGCTGGAGTAAAAAATAGTCCAGTCGCAATTCCATCAGCCAAGATCGCTTTATCAGCGATCACCCATAATCCTAAGATATTTTTTGGGGAAACAAGTGTTTTTGGATCAATAATATGGGTGAACTTTCCCCACTTCCTCCTATTTCCTGAAGATCCTGCAATACTTTGATCTTTTATCTGGACTACTCCAATGACCTTACTAAGATCTTCTGGATGTTCTAACCCTACACGTATTGGTCTACCTAAATTATTCTTGTACAGAATATCTCCACCAGCATCTATCGTAAAATTTTTAATTGAATTTTTCTGTAATATCTCTCCTACAATATCTATAAGATAACCTTTTCCCAAAGCACCAAAGTCCAAAATAGCAGGTCTTTTCATCGTGATAAAAGGAGGTTCATAGATGATAACATCATCCCATGAAGGAGGAACTTCAAGAGGAATAGATTGTTTCAGTGAATATTTTTTGTCATAACCTGCATCCACGAGAACCTTTCCAATGAGAGGAGTAACAAGGCCACCAGTAACATCGTAAAGGTCTCTATACATAGAAAATATCGGCTCAGCATCGAGAGGAAGATCATATTTTCCAGCCCCTTTTGAGAGTCTGCTTATCCAAGAATCTTCACGAAATCTCGAATAGGTCATATCAAAAATATTGATCCTATCTTTTATCAAAGTGAGTAATTCATATTCTTTTTCATCTGAAAGATCCTCATGAATATCGATCACCCACTTTGTTCCAATCCCATCAAAAGAAAACTTTGATGCCATTTTATTAAGCTTGAGCCTCAGTTCTTATTTTAGCGACAGCATTGTTGAAACCGACAGGAGTTAAAGAAGACCCGGAGATCTTATCTAAATTTACAGAGTCAATATTTTTTCCAACAACATATTGCTTATAATTTGAAATGAACATATCCTGATATCTTTTTGAGGTATGGTCATTCGCCTCTCCGACAACATCAGCACTCTCAATTATCCCATTTTTCAAAGCTAAAGTGACCTTTACACTTTCCGTACCTGCAGGCGATCCATAGCTTCCTGTTGCAGAATAGGAACCATCTTTGTAAGAAGAATTTCCACTTACGATCTTCTTTGTTGAAAGATCACTGCTTTGACCTTGGATCATTTCTTTTGTTGCGACAGGAACAGTATTTTGTTGAGAATTATTATCTACAGTTGTTTCTTTTTTTGGCAAAAAGACGAAAATAACAAAAACTATCAGACCAGCAAGTATCACAGCAACAACTGCTTTGAACCTAAAATTATTTCTCATAATATCTATTTAAATTAAAATATTTTTTATAATTGTTCTTCAATATTTGCCTACATTGAGAGATACGTATAGATATTTATTTTGGTGTAAATCCTACAAAAATCCCATCTTAGTAAAAAGTTTTATAGAAGGAGGAGTCAATTTCAGATCTTTCAATTCTTTTGGATCAGTCCATCTATACACTACAAGATCATCATTCAAATGAACCTCTATATCTGTTGAATCAAAAGGAAGAGATATCTCATATTCATAAAATCTCATTTTTACATTTACTGTTTCCCCGTCAGGCATGATCTTTTCAGACTCTCCAGTTCCCTGATCAGCAATAAGTGAAAAAGGAATGTTTCGTATATCAATACCTGTCTCCTCGCTGATCTCTCTGATCAAAGCCTGCTCGACAGTCTCTCCCTCTTCTATTCCTCCGCCTGGGATATGCCAATAACCATCTCTATAAACTCCACCTTTTGACGGATCTTTTTGTCCTTGGAATATTTTCTTATCTTTGGAAAAAATTACGGCAGTAGCGATCCTTCTTTCAATAGTTAACATACTTGATCAAATTTATATCTATTAATT
>CAZKTY010000025.1:0-11746 GCA_964555825.1 uncultured Candidatus Saccharibacteria bacterium | reverse complement strand
CCTAGAGACCATTAAAGAGACTGGCTTAGAAGAACTCTTTAATGAAAAGCATGGAGAAGTAACTGATAAGGGAGGTCAGATGACCTTAGCTGTTTATGATCCAGATTGGCCTCTTGAAGAAAAATCTGTATGGGATCCAACTAGAACAAAAAGGGAACCTGTGAGAAAGATCCTCCAAGAAAAATTGCCAAATTATGAAGTTAAGATCGGAGGAACAACCTCAACAGATATTACTCCTAAAGGGGTGGATAAAGCGTTGGCAATGAAGGAGATATTAGAATATTTTCATCTTCCAAAAGAATCAGCTCTTTTTATAGGGGATGCTATATTTCCAGGAGGAAATGATTATGCTGCTGCGCAGGTTGTTGATAGTGTTTCCGTAACTAGTCACGAAGATACAAAAAAGATAATAAGATCTCTTTTATAGATACATTTTGAAAATATATAAAATTTACTAGTAACAGATATCTTAAGATTTGTTCATAAAAAATGTATAAAATAGAAACAGACACTTTGGAATTTAGAAACCTGCAGGAAAGGCCTGTTGTATATTTTTCAACTGAATACGGAATAAGCGATAATCTTCCGATATATGCAGGAGGTCTTGGTGTACTTTCTGGAGATACATTTGAACAAGCGGCTCAATCTGGTATACCTTTTGTTGCTATTGGTTTGCTTTTTTCACAAGGATTTATGGTAACGAATGCTCCACTTGTAAATATTATCGATCCTCTCTTTGCTGGTTTTACAAAGGTCAAAGATCAATCTGGATCAGAGATAAAGATCTCTGTGCCAATGAAAGAAGGTATTTTTTATGCAAAGATATGGCAATTAGTAAAAGGTTCTGCACGGCTTTTCCTTTTGGATTTTGATCTTGAGGAAAATGATGAAATAAAAAGGGGGATCATGGCATCTCTCTATCCTCAAGAATTTGAAAAAAAAATAAGCCAAGAGATCCTACTTGGTATTGGTGGTATCAAACTAATAAAAGCCCTTGATATTCATCCTTCGATCTACCACTTGAATGAAGGTCATACCGCTTTTGCACTTATGGCATTAGCTGCTGAGAATACAGAAAAATTAGGAAGTTTTGATAAAGCTCTAGAAATGCTCAAACCATTTGTTGTTGCAACGAAACACACACCTCTTCCTGACGCAGGACTTTTTCTAAGTAAAAGCGATATTGAGACATACTTGAGTCCTTATTTAAAGGAAATGAAAATTCCAATAGATGATTTTTTTTCTAAAGGTATTGCAGAAACAGATGTAAATATTTTTCCAACTTCTAGATTTTTGGTCAGGAATTCTATAAGAGCTAATGCTGTGAGTAAGATGCATGCGATCGAAGAAAAAAGATTGCATCCACATAGTAAACTTTTTGCTATAACGAACGGAGTCTCAAGAGAAAAATGGCAGGCAGAAAAACTCAAGGATGCAAAGTCGCTTTCACCAGAAGTCCTATGGAAAGAACATATGAACCATAAGATGGAATTGGCAGAAGTGGTAAAAAGGATATCTGGTCAGGATCTTATTCCTAATGCACTGACATTGGTCTGGGCAAAAAGATTAACACCTTATAAAAGACCTGAACTTATCTTTAGTGATCCTGAAAAACTTTACAGTATCCTTGGAAATCCTAATATGCCTGTTCAGATCATTATCTCAGGAGATGCTAATCTTTCTGATGATCGTGCAGTTTCTCTTCTTACTGTTATTAAGTCAATGCTAGAGATAGATTTCTTCAAAGGAAAAATAATATATCTGCCTAGATATTCTATGTCTTTAGCCCAGATCCTAACAAAAGGTGGAGACGTTTGGCTTAATACTCCGGTGCCAGAGCGTGAGGCTTGTGGTACTAGTGGAATGAAAGCTTGTCTTAATGGAGTTTTAAATTTTACTACGAACGGAGGATGGGTCGCTGAAGTAAAACATCAAAATATAGGATGGGTCCTTTCTGAAGAAAATCTATCAGCAGATTTTTATCGTATTTTGCAAGATGATATCATCCCTCTTTATTTTGACAGACCAAAAGGAGTTCCTCTTTCTTGGGTCGAGAAAATGAAAGTTTCTATTTCTGAGATCGAGAAGAATTATTCTGCAGAAAGGATGTTGGATGATTATGTGACCAAATTGTATTTTCCCGTTCCTGAGGATGTAAATAAAAAAAAATAGGTCAGGAGTTCATTTTCAGATAATGAAATATGTTTCTTAAAATAAGGTCTTTTTAATATTAACTGTGCTAAAATATTTGCAATATTATGATTTTTAAAAAGAAACCTCTCAAAATACTATTTGTTGCCACAGAAGCATCTCCTTTTGCCAGAGTTGGGGGAATGGGGTCAGTAATGCATGATCTTCCTATTGCTCTTGCTAATTTAGGTAATGATGTAAGACTTTTTATCCCAAAATATTTGGGAGTAGGAAAAGATCTTAAGGTTTCTCTTGAGATGAAAGATCTAGAGGTTCCGACAAATAATAAAGAAGGTGAGCCTTTCCTTTTTTGCAATGTTTGGAAATGTGATTCGCTTGGAAAAAAGGAAAATGCTGTTACTGCTTATTTTTTGGACAATCAAGAATATTTTGGAAGCAGAGCAAATATCTATGGATATGCTGATGACCCAATAAGGTGGGCACTTTTGTCTAGAGGAGTATTGGAATTTTTGAGATTCGGTTCGTGGATGCCTGATATCATTGTTTCTAATGATTGGCACACAGGATTTTTGCCAAATTATCTTAAAGCTTATTATTCTCCACTTCCAAAATTCAAAGATATTACAAGTGTCTTTTGTATCCATAACCTGCATTTTCAGGGGAATTTCAGACATAAATTTGCAGATGAGATAGATCTAGATGACGGAAGGTCTCCAATTCCTGCTTTCGAAGATCCCAGATTGCTTCAGATAAATGGAATGAGGAGGGGTATCATGTATGCAGATGCTATCAATACAGTTTCTCCAACTTATGCAAAAGAGATCTTGACCCCAGAATATGGAGAAGGTCTTTGCAATCTTTTGGTTGAAAGAAAAGAAAATCTTTCTGGTATCATAAACGGAGTTGATTACAGAGTTTGGGAGATAAATGATGACAAACTTTTGGCATCAACTTTTTCTGCAAAGGATCTAAATAAAAGAAATGCGAATAGAAAAAAACTTGCACAGAATTTAAATATTGAGATCGAGGATAGTACTTTTGTCATTGGGATTTTGAGCCGAATGTCATCACAGAAAGGTTTTGATCTTTTGAATCCAGTTCTTAAATCTCTTCTTAGAGAATTAGATATTGCTCTTATTGTTGTTGGAGAAGGTGATCAAAGGTATATGGAATTTTTCAATGAGCTTGCTCTTAAGTTTCCTAAAAGAGTTTCCGTTAACTTTAGGTTTGATCCACTTCTTCCTCATTTAGTTTTTGCTGGAGTTGATAGTGTACTTATTCCATCAAAATTTGAACCCTCTGGATTGACTCAAATGGAAGCAATGCATTATGGGGCTGTGCCGATCGTTAGAAAGACTGGGGGACTTGCTGACACTGTCGTTGATTACACTCCTTACAATAAAGAAAGCAATGGGTTTGTTTTTTCCAAATTTGATTCTTTCTCTATGCTTATTTCTGTGATGCGTGCATACGAGAATTTCAGGAACAAGGCTGTTTGGCAAAGACTTCAGCAAGCCGGAATGAGAAGAGATTTTTCTTGGGATAGATCAGCCAGAGAATATGAAGCTCTTTTCAATAAAGTAAAGGATATTCCTAAACTGAATTTTTTGGATGCAAAACCTAAGAATTCCAATTTAGATTAAAAGTGATAATATTTACATATGTCATTAGGAGATCTAGGAAATAATTTAAATAAACAGGGAGGAAATCTATACAATCAGCAGAAGGGTAGAATAATGCGTGAAGCAGAAGAACAGAAAAAGAGGATGGAGGCGCAGGAACTTGATAGAAAAATGAGAATGGAGACCTCTCATAAAAAGCTTGAGAAACAAACCATCGAAGGAAGAATATTACAGCTTACAAGAGAGATCGCAGGTATGGGAAGAACAGGTTCGAATAATAGCGGTTCAAGGACTGATCTTGCTATCAAGCAGAGACAATTAGAATCACTTAGAAATGATAGGTTGAGGCTAGAGGGAGAGATCAGATCTCTTGAGACAGGTGCACATGGTGCGGCTCATAATCTGCACTACAATAATCCAACCTATTTTTAATCGATCATAAATAAAATAAATGGAAAAATTTTTCTTAGTTCTTTTGGTTTTTGTTCCAATTACAATTGTCGCAGATATTATGCATTTGCCAGCTATTGCTCTTTTTCTTTTGTCTGCTTTTGCGATAATCCCTTTGGCAAAATTCATTGGTGAAGCCACAGAAGAATTGACTGTCTACACTGGTCCTGGAATTGGAGGGTTTTTAAATGCTACTTTTGGAAATGCGACAGAACTGATCATTGGAATACTCGCTCTTCAGGCAGGATTGATAGAGGTGGTAAAGGCTTCTATTACAGGTTCTATTCTCGGAAACCTTTTGTTGGTTCTTGGTATGGCGATCTTTTTTGGAGGAAGGAAAAGAGAAAGACAGAAATTTAATATCACTGTGGCAAAGGCAAGTTGTTCGACACTTTTGCTCACTGTTATTGCTTTGGTCATACCTGCAGTTTTTTTGCAGACCTCACCAGGAGTAGATTCTGGGGTTGTTGAAAAATTAAGTATTGCTGTTTCTATAATGATGATCCTTGCATATATTGCTAGCTTATATTTTTCACTGCATACGCATAAGCATCTATATAGTCAGGATGTTGCTTCTTCAGAGATCGAGGCAAAATGGAGCCGATCAAAAAGTATTTCTATTTTGTTCTTTGCTACTATTGCGGTAGCCGTAATGAGTGAGATCTTAGTAAATTCTATTGAACCTATTGTCGTGGCTTTTGGATGGACTGAGTTGTTCATTGGAGTTATATTTGTTGCCATTATTGGCAATGCAGCTGAGCATGTTTCTGCCATCACAGTAGCTATTAAAGATAAAATGGATCTAGCTCTCCAAGTATCGATCGGTTCAGCTACACAGATAGCAATGTTCGTAGCACCTGCGTTGGTCTTAGCTAGTCTTTTTTTCAAGGTTCAGATGAGTCTTATTTTCAGTAATTTTGAGCTAGTTTCGTTGATATTTTCTGTTCTAGTGGTCAATTCGATCATTGAAGACGGGGAGAGTAATTGGTTCGAGGGGGTTCAATTACTTGTTGCTTATATCATTATAGCAACGGCTTTTTTCTTTCATCCTTAATTTTTTAGATTAAAATCCAAAGATTGGTATAATAGGTTCCATGCAACCTCTTACAATTATCGTCTTTGGAGCTACAGGAGATCTGTTTAAAAGGAAGCTTGCCAAAGTTTTTTTTGATATATATGAAAAAGGGATACTTCCAGTTGATACGGAGATAATTGGTATCTCTAGAAAACCTCTTACAGATAATGCATGGAGAGATTGGGTCAAAGAAGTTTTGAATAAAGATAGTTATACAGAACAGGAAGAGAAATTCTTTTCCAAATTCTTTTATTTACCAGGAGATATCAAAGATCCAAAGACCTTCAAAGATCTAAGTGTAAAACTTGGTCTCAGAGATGAGAAGATCAAAAAATGTTCCAATAAGCTTTTTTATCTAGCCGTCTTTCCTGCACTCTATCAAGAATTATTTGAGATGATATCTCATTCTGGATTGGCTGTGCCTTGTGCTCCAGGCTTTGATCAAAAAGAAGGCTGGATAAAGATATTGGTTGAGAAGCCTTTCGGTGAGAATGCAAAAGAAGCTGAAAAACTAGATCTTCTATTGGGAAAATTATTTATGGAGGATCAGATATTCAGGGTTGATCATTATCTAGCAAAAGAAACTATCCAAAATATCCTTGTCTTTAGATTTGCAAATCCTTTGTTCGAGACTCTTTGGTGCAGTAAACACATAAGATCTGTTTCTGTAAAAATGTTCGAGGAATCGACTGTCAAAGAGAGAGGGTCTTTTTATGATAAGATCGGAGCTTTAAAAGATGTGGGGCAAAATCATTTATTGTCTCTTCTTTCACTTATTGCTCTTGAGATGCCGAAGAATTTCAGTGCCGAAAGTATTCGCAAAGAAAGAGAAAAAGTATTGAGTCTTATAAAAGTGAAAGGAGAAGCTTCTCATGCTCAATATGATGGGTATAGGAATGAAGAAGGGGTTTCAGAGAATTCAGGAACAGAAACATATTTTAAAGCAACTTTATCGGTTGAAAATGAAAGGTGGAATGGTGTTGATTTTATCATCGAACATGGCAAAGGTTTTTCAAAGACGGAGGCTTTCATTGAGATCGTTTACTTTGAGAATTCACCAGGTGAACTTTTTTCTGGGACTCCAAATAAATTGATCTTTGAGATCCAGCCAAAGGAAAAGATAGAAATAGAATTTTCTGCTAAGAAACCAGGATTTGGTTTTGAGATCGAAAAGCAGTATATGCAATTCCATTATAAAGAAGATGGGGTCTCTCCGTTTATCTATCCATACGAGAAACTCTTTCTAGATGCTCTTTCTGGAGATCAAACGCTTTTTGTTTCGACTGGGGAGATGAAGGAGGCGTGGAGAATAGTGTCTGAGGTGGAAAAAAATATGAATGAAAGGGATCTGAAAATTTATAAGAAAGGAGTCGAAAGAACAGAGTTAAATAAATAATTAAAAAAAATGAAAATAGGATACATTGGTTTTGGAAAAATGGGATTGAATCAGGCTATTCGTTTAAAAGAACAAGGAATTGAGATAGTTGGTTTCAATCGAAGTGAAGAAGGAAAGGTAAAGGCTCGTGAAGCAGGTCTTGAGGTAAAGAGTTCAATAAAAGAAATGTGTGGGGCTTTACCAGGACAGAAGATCGTCTGGATAATGGTCAGTCATCAGGGAGTTGATGAGGTTTTGAACGAATTATATTTGAACTTGAATAAAGGAGACATAATTATCGAGGGAGGAAATTCTTTTTACAAAGATAGTATGAGGCGTTCTAAAGAGGCAGAGGAAAAGGGATTTGAATTTTTAGATGCTGGAGTTTCTGGTGGTCCTGGAGGAGCAAGAAATGGAGCTTGCATAATGGTTGGTGGAAAAAAAGAGATATTTGATAAGTGCGAAGAAATATTCAAATTTGCTTCTGCTCCTGAGGCTTTCAAATATTTTGGAAAAAGCGGTTCAGGACATTTTGTGAAGATGGTTCACAATGGTATCGAGTATGGAATGATGCAAGCAATAGGAGAAGGATTTGAAGTTTTGAAAAAGTCAGAGTTTGAATTGAATCTAAAAGAGGTGACTGATCTATATCAGAAAAGAAGCGTTGTTGAATCCCGTCTCGTAGGATGGCTTCAAGACGGCTTTGAAAAATTTGGAGAAGATCTTGTTGGAATTTCTGGAGAGGTCTCTCATAGTGGAGAAGGCGAGTGGACAGTAAATACGGCTAAAGAATTAGGAGTAAGCGTAAAGGTCATCGAAGATTCTCTGGAATTCAGAAAGAATTCAAAAGGTAATCCGAGTTTTACTGGAAAAGTATTGTCTACAATGAGGACTATGTTCGGAGGACATGAGGTCAAAGAAAAATAGATAATGTTCTCTAAAAAGTTTCAAAATATAAATTATTCTGGTCAGAATGAGGCAGAAATACCAGACGTTGGAAAAGAGATCGCCTTTACGGATGAATTCAGAGATATTGTTTCTCAGGAAGGAAATAAAGGTCTTATGCTTGAGATCAAGAAAGCAATAGATCAGCCCAATATTGTATCGCTCAAAGATGGCGAAGTAATTGAGACAGAAAGAGCTGAGATAGAATTCTTAGGCAGACACAGAGAATATGAAGGAAAGCACAAGAGGTGTTATTTCAGGGTCAAAATGAAAGACGGGTCAGGAGATCTTTTTGTGCGTGTTAATCATGATCCAAGATCATCCTATGAGGATGGAGCTCCTGAAGTTGTAGAATTGAGCAAGCTCTCAGAAAGACTTAAGCAATTCAGTGAATTCAAAGTTAGGACTCCTGAATATGTTTTAGGTTATAAGGATAGAGAAGCTACTTATTTAGTAAGCAAATATGAACCAGCCTTGGAAGAGACTATTCAAGATCGCCTTGAAAAAATAAAGAATAAGGCAAATGCCGCTTCTCTAGGAGAAAAAAAAGAAGCAGAGGAAATATCTGAAAGAGTAAAAACACTTAGAAGATTTGAAGCTGAAAAGGGCTGGGGATATGAAGATTTTGAAAGCTACAATATGTCATATGATCCTAGGAAAGATGAAATAATCGTTTTTGATGTTAGATAAATTCATCCTTTCTCCTAAAATTGCTTTTTTGTTCATAAAAATGTAACCTTCTTGAAACTTATTCGGTTATAGATTACAGATGAAAAACCTTTTCGGAATTGCTGTTTCGGTTGAAGAACTTTTGACAATTTGTGGAGAAGCGACTGGCACAAAGCAACCGATGACGAGTAAATTTCGTATCGGAGGCTCTTCTGCCAATGCCGCACTTGCGATGAAGCATCTTGGAGGATCTCCAACTTTGCTTGCTCTCATTGGTCCTCCAAAGGACTACTATACTTCGATCCTACACGATCTAACGGAACGTGCAGGTATCAGAGATAGACATTACATCGAGGCTCTAAAGAAGACGAACAATGCCAAAGTTATTATCACTCCGGGGAAAAGCCACTCTCCTGTAATAGGTGAGAGAGGTCATCTCAAAAGTGATATTTCTCAAGTAGCAAAAATGTTCGAGACGTTTTCTAATGGAGGCTTTACTGTGGTGACGAGTGTTCGAGAAGAAGAAGCTTTGCTTGCAAAGATCCTTCTTAAGAACACTCAGGAGGACAGGAGATTCTTGCATATTCATCATACTTTTTGTGGACATGATTCTTTGTGCGATCTGGCATCGTATGCTGATATCATGGTCATGAATGAAGATGAATTTCAAAAGACTGGCGGGAGTGTTGAAAGACTTCATGCCATGGGTCCAAGAGCTATCGTTGTGACTCAAGCTGAAAAAGGTGGGTACTGCTCGTTTGAAGGAAATAGATTTGCTTATGATCCTGTTAGGAAATATAGTGGATCTTTTTCTTCAGATGTTGGAGCTGGAGATTATTTCAATGGCGCCTTAGTACATGCAATTTCAAGCTGTGACTGGAATGTTTCTGATCTTAGAGATCGGGAAAAGTTTGGTCAGGTCATTGATGTAGCAGCTGATGCTGCTGCTCAAAAAGTTGCTTTTGGCAAAATTCTTCACAGACATGTCTGATCACCCAGTATTCAAGGATACTGGGATTTTTTTTACTTGATATATTTTGAAAGAGAGGAAATGTCGTCTATTGTAGGAATATGTTTGTGTTTGATGAATCTATCGTGAGATGTTTTTGGTCCTTTTACGTAAATGAATTTTACTTTTGGATGTGCCTTCGCAAAATCTTCTATCTCATCTGCGTGGTCATTTATAAAAAAAGTTTTTTCATGCTGGTCGATATCAACATCAGTCTCTTCTTTATTGCTATCAAACACATATATATTCTCGTCAAAATATTCTTCTATTCCAGACCTTCTTATTTTGGATCTTTGGAAATATTCAACTCCCTTTGTAAAAAGAAATAATTTATGGCCATCTTTTACAAGTTTTTCCAGTATTTCCTTGACTGGTCCTTTTAGAAGAGGTTCAAGGTCTTGATTGAAAAAATCATTGATGTCTTTTTTATCTATTTTGTATCCAAGGGACTCAGCATCTTTTATCTGTGCAAGGAGATCTGGATTATCGTTGTTTCTACTTCTTTGTGCTTTTTGAATAGCATAGATGGTCTTTTCTGGGACTCCATTTTTTAGGAAAATATCCATGATCATTTGTGTGATCTCAGAAGTATTTATAAGGGTGTGGTCGAAATCGAAGATGATCGTTGACATTGTGCTAAAATATCACAATGCAAGAAAAAAAAGAAATATTTGATATATCAGTGTCCATTTCGAATAATACTGTTGTCTATCCAGGGGATCCTAAGATAAAGATAGAGGTCTTTAAGGAGTGGAGTGAGACAACAAGCAAATTGTCTGAGGTTTTTATGGGTACTCATTCAGGAACTCATATTGATTCACCTTCTCATTGCTTAAAAGATGGTAAAAGAATAGAGGATATTCCACTTAATGTATTTGTTGGTCCAGCTCGTGTAATTGATCTTAGTCTTTTACCAGAAAAGATAACGAAGAATGATCTGATAGATAAAAATGTCAGACAAGGTGAAAGGATCTTGGTAAAGACAAGGAATTCAAAAGAAGGTTTTGATACATGGAGAGATGATTTTGTTTATCTTGATGGAGATGCTGCTGATTATCTTGCAGAAATTGGTATAATCCTATTTGGAATTGATTATCTTTCAGTTAAACAAAAAGGAAGCAAGGATAACCGTGCTCATACTTCATTGCTTAAGAAGGATATTCCAATACTTGAGACAATTGATCTATCAAGAGTTTCAGAAGGAGAATATTTTTTGGTTTGTGCGCCATTAAAAATATCAGGAGTTGAAGGTGCTCCTGCTAGAGCTTTATTAATTAAATAAATTTTAAAATTACCTATATATGAACCCAATGGAAAAAGCGATCAGAGATTTTGGAAAGAGATTTGATTATGTTCCTGATATTTCCAATAAAGAAAATTTAAGACCTTTTAAAAAAGTTGTTGTCCTTGGGATGGGGGGGTCAAATCTTTCATCTGGGATCTTAAATATCATTGATCCAAAATTGGATCTTTATGTTCATAGAGATTATGGACTTCCTCAAAAGGAAGACAGTTTTTTTTCAGATGCTTTAATAGTTGCAAGTTCTTACTCAGGAAACACAGAAGAAACAATAAGCGGATTGAATGAAGCTCTTGAAAAAGGATTTAATGTTTCCGTAATTAGTGCTGATGGAAAGATGCTTCAGATCGCAAAAGAAAATAAATTGCCATTCATTGAAATGCCAAATACTAAGATTCAGCCTAGATCTGCTTTAGGATTTTCTTTTATTGCTCTTTCTTATTTAACAGGTAGTCAGATCGCTATAAGTGCCATTAACGAAATTAAAGGAAAACTTAATGCAGACGATTTTGAGAATGATGGGAAAGAACTCGCTGCAAAGATATCTGGAAAGACTCCGATCGTCTATACCTCAAATAAAAATCTTGCTGTTGCTTACAACTGGAAAATAAAATTAAATGAGACAGGAAAGATACCTGCTTTTTATAACGTTCTGCCAGAAATGAATCACAATGAAATGACAGGATTTGATCTAAATCAGAGAACACAGATATATGCGGAGAGATTTGTCCCAATATTTATTTTTGATGATACGGATAACCAGAGGATCACAAAAAGAATGGAAACGGTAAGAGAGATCTATGAAGGCAAAGGCATTGAATGTTTAAGTGTAGATTTCATTAAAGGAAGTCATATCGAAAAAATATTCTCAGCTTTGATCTTAGGTGATTGGATCGCTTATTACATCGCAATAGGTAATGGGGCTGAACCAAATGAGGTTCCTATGGTAGAGGATTTTAAGAAAAAGATATCTTAATTTTATTAAGGTCATAGGAGGTTTGGTCTCTAACTTTTTCTTTAAATTAAAGAAAAATTTTTTCAACAGTTTTTAGTTTTTTTTAAATTGAAGTAATGTTATTATATTGGTACAAATAACCCCATGAAAAATCTTTTAAACCTCAAGAAAAAAGATCCTTCTGACATAGTCATA
>CAZKTY010000024.1:0-12013 GCA_964555825.1 uncultured Candidatus Saccharibacteria bacterium | reverse complement strand
ATTTTTAATTCATTAGAAGCTGTATATCTTATCGCAATAGGTATCATTTATCTTCTTTTTCTTTGTAGCTTCAATGACCTTTGCTACAAGGGTCTTAGGATCAGAATCAAAAATAACAGTATCTTCAGTCTGGCGATTGCTTTTACTTAAGATAGTCTGAATGATCTCATCCGTCTCCCAATCATCACTTGTAAGAATACCAATAGTCTTGTCATCTTCAAAAGCAATTGTAAACTCATGAAAAGTACCGATTCTTCCTGGTCCAATTATTACAGCATCAGATGATCTTGTGAGGAAAAGGTCTCTTCCTGGATAGCCAAAGCCTGTGTAAATAAGAATATCCATGAAATCCAAAGGCAATCTATATGCTTCAGTGTGCTCTTTTTCATCGTGTGCAGGAGAGAAACCAATAGATAATCCTCCGGCTTCCTTTGCTCCCATGGCAGCCCAAAATGGAAAACCAGTTGTTGCCCCTGTCGTGATATCAGCTCCCTGCAATGCTATCTGTCTGCCTAATTCCTTCGCAAGGTCATGTACCCTAGGGTTTAGATGTCCTAGCTCTGCAGCACCTGAAATACATATCTTTATACGAAAATGTCCATGTCTTTTTTCATCGACGTTACCGATCGCTGATTTTGTATCTACACTAGTTTTTTGATCTTGTTCTGAATCTGTCATATTTTTTTTATAAACTTAATTTTAAATGCGAATGAATACGGATCTTCAATTCGTCCCTAACATGATAATACAACACTTTCTCCATCTTCAGGATGATATGTCTCAACTCCTAAATAATCCTCGATCTTTTGTGCAAGGAACATAGAAGATCTCGGTTCACCCATTACAGGAAAGACCTTCTTTAGAGAGTCTCTTGTAAAACCTACAAATTCCAAAAGATGATCTGAATCCTTGTGAGAAGAATATCCATCTATACTTTCTATATGAGCATTCACATGGATCTTGCTCCCAAAGATACTTACCATTTTAGGATGATTGGAGATCTGTCTGCCTAAGGTTCCAAAGGATTGGTATCCTGTAAGCAGTATTGTACTTTGTGGATCAGGCAAATAATTGACCTCATGATGCAAGATCCTTCCTCCCGTAGACATTCCACTACCAGCGATGATGATCTTTGGACTTGGTTCTTTTATAAGTTCTCTACTCTCTTCAGCACTTCTAACGATCCTTAATTTTGGAAAAGAAAAAAGATCTTCCCCTTCTTTTATTCGAAGCAGAGCATCGGCATTAAAATTCTTCTTTTCTTTCATATAGATATCTGTTACTTTCATCGCCAGAGGAGAATCAAGAAATACAGGAACATCGGGGATCCTCTTTCCATCCACTAAAGTATTCATCTCAAACAACAGATTTTGAGTTTTCTCTAATGAAAAAGAAGGGATTATCAAAGTACCTCCCCTTTTTACACTATCTTCGATCACATCTTCCAATTTTTCTTTTCTTTCTTGGTTCGTTTCATGATTTCTGTCTCCATAGACACTTTCCATTATCAAATAATTTGCATCAATGATCTTTTCGGTGTCCCTGAGAAGAGGCGAAGGTGAATTTCCTAGATCTCCAGTAAAAACAATTTTTGTGCCGTTATAAGTTATTTCATACATTGCTGAACCTAGTATGTGTCCAGCATCTTTAGCCTCTACATCAAATCCACCAGACAGTTTGAAAGATTCATGATAAGGAACATCTTTCCATAATTTCATAGCATCATCTATATCTGCTTCGAAGTATATTGGTGGATTGCCAGTCTTTTCAGCCTCTTGAAGCATTAATTTTGCCGCATCTTTAAGCATTATAGGAGTGAGTTCTTTCGTTTCGATCGTAGAAAATATCTTTCCTTTAAAACCATCCTTCACAAATTTTGGAATTCTTCCTATATGATCTATATGAGCATGCGTAATGAGAAGATAATCTATCTTCGAAGGATCATATACAAAAGGTTTCATATTTTCTCTAGGATCTGCATCTCCTTGAACAAGACCGCAATCAACCATTACATAGACTTTCTCTTCTGAACTCCCTTCATCAGGCATTGTCTCTAAAATAAAATTAGCACCAGTCACGGTCGTTGCTCCTGAAGCAAAAGTGAGCTTCAGTTTTTTCTCTATTTTCTTATTTTGATCTTGCATATTTTTTTGTGATTAAAAAAGCTAAAAAACCTCCGATAACGTCAAAAACTAGATCACTAGAAGTGTCATAAGCGTATTTGTGGTTTGAAATAGAAGTTATTCCGTAATTAAGTTCGAACAATTCCCAAATAACGCCAATTAAAAGAGAGAATGCAACCACCGATCCTAAAGAAGGTCTTCTTCCTTTGATGGAGAATACGTAAGACAGAACAAAAAAGATCCCGAAACCTCCTATAAGATGAGAAACACTATCAAACCATCCAGATATCCAATACAAGCCAGTCATTGTTGCAAAAAAATGTACTGCGAAAAGCAACAAAAAGACTCCGAGGCTCAAAAAAAGATATGCTTTTTTTCCAGTCATTTAATTGATTAGCTCAGTTGATATTATACTTTCACTTTTAAGAAAAAGCTAAGCAACTACAAAAAAAATCCCTAACAATGTAGAGATCCTTTTTCGGTCCGAGGCGTATTGCTCCTAACAAAAGTTAGGTGGGTGCATTCGACGGAAAACCTAAGCTTTCCGAAAGTAGTGCTCCCTTTTTTTTCAATAAGTTAAGGCAATACTGCTTCGTACCTGTATTTAGTATGGACTCTTTTATATCCTTTGCAATAGACAAAAAAATCCTTTTTGTAAAAGGATTTTTTTGGTTATCAACAGAGACAAATTGAACTATTCGTCAACTCCGAATCTTTTATACGAATGGATTGGAGATTTTCCAAACCAATATTTAATTTCGTGTTCAGCTTCTTCTGGTGTTTCTGATGCGTGAATGATATTCATTACAGCTCTTTTCTCTTTATTTGCTAGAGCAGGAGAATCTATTGAAAAATCTCCTCTTATAGTTCCCATGTCTGCAAGATATGGCATTGTTGGACCAGCGATCTTTCGAACGACATCTACAGCGTGAACTCCCTGAACAACAATCTTTACAAGAGGAGCTGAGATCATGAAATCAAGCAACCAACCTCTAACTTTTTTTCCGATCTCAAAAAGATCCGTTGTGCCAAGTTCACTTAGATCATATCCGTACTTCTCATAGGTTGCGGAGGTTTTTTCACCGAGACGAGTTATCCATTTTTCATCTTTTGGATAGTGATTATCTACCTGTTCGCGAGTTGGCTGGAACATCTCAAGAGCCACAATTTTAAGATCTCTTTGTTCAAAACGGCCAATAACCTGTCCAATTAAGCCTTTTTTCACGCCGTCAGGCTTGATCATCACATATGTTTTTTCTTCTTTAGGATGTTGCATACAATAAAAGATAACTAATAATTATCTCCCCATTTTACATGAAATTAAGACTTTAGCGAAGCAAGAGGATTAGGAGCCGGTGCTTGAGGAATGATCCTACCAACTTCATATTTTCTACGGATCTCTGCCTCAACTTCTTTTCTATCTTTTCCATAGGTCAGATACGAAAGTTCTTTAAGTTTTTCAGCTCTACCCATATCTCCTCTTGGAAAAGGTAAGGTCTCTAAACTGAAAGGTCTAGTTGGTCTGCCATTTGAAAGCATTTTTATATATGCATTTCTGTTATCAATATTCATCAGATCGAACTGCTCGAAGACTGGTTCAAATTGTTTTTCAAGATATTCAGCATCTTCTGCTCCAACTCTGAATGAAACAATTGAACCGACATTCCCAAATACAGAATCCTTAATACTATCTTCGAGCTGAGCAATGAATTGATGAGCGACAGTTAGAGACAACTGATATTTTCTCGCCTCTGATAATATCTGAGAGATTGAATCTGTCGTAATATTTTGGAATTCATCAATATATAAATAAAATGGAGGAAATTCCTTTCCGAAAGAATCTGCACGAGAAAGAGCTGCCATCAATAACTTTCCAACAATGATAAGACCAATAAGATTAGCATTTATATCTCCCAAACGTCCTTTTGAAAGATTAACTAAAAGAATCTTTTTGTTATCCATTATTTCCCTAAAATTCAAAACCGATCTTTCTTGAGAGATAATAGGACGCATTATGTCGTTAGATAGAAAGACATCAAATTTACTTGTTATATAAGGAACAATATTCTGAAGTGAAGCCTCTCCTCCTGCCTTTGCTGCGATCTCTCTCCAAAACTGTATGACAATAGGATTGTTACACTTTGAAAGTTTCATCTCACGGAAGCTTTTATCTGAAAGGACACGGGAAACATCAAAAAGAGTATTCCCTGTTTCAGGATCTTCCATTACAAGAAGAACAGCATTTCTGAAATATTGTTCGAACATTGGTCCCCCTGCGACTTTCATATCAAAAAGTTTGTTGAAAATAGAAAGCATCTCGTTGACCACAAAAGTTTTTTGCTCAGGAAAATTAACATCATACTCAAGCATATTCAATGCCATCGGTCTCTGTGCGTATCCTGGATCAAAATAGATAACATCATTAACTCTCTCTGGCGGAATGATCGAAAGAATATCTTGGATATCATTACCATGTGGATCTATCATACATACTCCAGCTCCTCTTCTTATATCTTGAGCGATCATGTCTTTCAAGAAAGTTGTCTTCCCTGTACCAGTCTGACCGATCACATACAAATGTCTCAAACGATCCTCATCTGACATGTATATGTGAGTTTGAATATTCCTATCCCTGTTTATACCAAGCAAAATTCCGTCCTGACCAAGACCGATCGGAGCAGGAGCACTTCTGAAGATCGAGGTCTTAAGATGAGGAGAAGTAAGATGTTCTTGTGGAAAGTGGATCAAAGAAGTTACCTCACCGATCGAAAGAGGCATGCTTTTTTCTCGATTAAAAGATCTATATGAAAATTCTTTGAATAATTCCTCGAAATGTTTGCCAGAAAATTCTTTCCATATAAGAGCAGTTCCTAATGTATTTTCAAATTGTCCAAAAGAAGCAACTATTGAATGTAAAATATCTTCTGCCTTCTCTCTACTTGGAGCAGAGGCCAAGACACGAATATTGATATGAACTATCGGTGTTGATACTTTTCTTTTTATTTCCTCGATCGATACCTCATTATTCTCCTGTTTTTTTTCTGAAAGATCGTTAGTGAACAATGCTTTGATCTCCCCTTTGGCAATATCCTTGACTGTCTTAGAAAATTCTCCCATCAAACTATGTCGAATATCAATGGCCTTTTTAAGAGGCATACCATTTTGTATCGCCTGCAGAGCTTGCTTATATCTTCCGATATAACCATCATCATCACGAGTTATGACAAACTGAATAGCGGCTCCCTCTTTATCCTGTTCGATCTTTGAAAAAGCATTAAGGATAACGTTTAGAGGATCATAATCGAATTGATCATAAGTTTTTAATGGAAAAATAGGATTTCCCATCAGATGAGCTTCTGCAGCTAAGGAAATTCCTGAATAATTAAAGACATTGTAGTCATCTTTCTTTTCATATATCCTTGCTTTAGGAAATACTGATAGAAGCTGTTTCTCAAAGATGTTCTTGAGACTATCTGGTACTGAAATATAAAAGACCGTTTCTGCTGAACCCTCAGCACTAGAAAGCTCTAGAGTGATAGATTCTTTTTGTCCCATAGAAAGTACTCCCTCATACCATTGTTCCATTGAAGAAATGATCTCTGCAAGAGGTTTCTTCTCTGATTCATTTTTACTTTCTGGGAAAGCAACCTCAAATAGAGTATAACCAAGAGATCTTACTACTTGTTCTTTCATGTCTCTATCAGAAAGAAAACCTGCTTTAAAGAATTGAACCAAAAACCTATGAAAATCATCCTGAATATGGGGGTTTGCCATAAGCTGAACGATCGAAAGAGTATTTTTCAAACCTTTCTCTGCAAGTATACTCAATAATTCTTCCATTTTGCTATCATGAGTTTCAGGAGCAAGTTCAAGAGCGATCTCCTTAGCTTCAGAGACGATCATCTTATGTCCTTTCTCAAGAAGATCATCTGGATGAGCACGAGCATACAACCTTATCTCTTCTCTGATGATATTTTCTTTATCTACATTCTCAAAATTTTTAGAAAGTTCTTTTTCTCTAATGGCAATCCTTTCTTTCAAGAATTTGATCTCTTCTTCCGGAGAAGAAAATTTTTCCATGATCTCTATATTTGAAGAATTTTCCATAGAGAAATTATACTACAAGAGTACTTCTTATTCTCTAAGTCGTTTCACTCCTAAGTGAATAAAGTTGTACTACAAGAGTACTTCTTATTATAAAAAATTAAAGAGTTAAAATCTCTGGACGAACTTTTCTGACAACAACTGTATGTTCAAAATGTGCAGCACGTCCTCCGTCTCTTGTTGAATAGGTCCATCCATCTGGCTGTAATTCTATATCTCCTCTTTTTTCAACAAGCATTGGTTCAATAGCCAAAACCATTCCTTCTTCAATGATAGGACTTTTGCCTTGCACTTTGTAATTCGGAATATAAGGTTCTTCATGTATCTCATGTCCGACAGAATGTCCTCCAAGATCTCTTGCAGGAGAAAAACCTCTCTTTCTTGCGATCTTTTCTATCATAGCTCCAATATCATTCATTCTATTCCCTGGCACAGCAACCTTGATCGCTGCGATCAAAGCTTCTTCTGTTGCTCTGACCAATTTCAAAGCATTCTTATCTCCTTTTCCAGCTATGACAGTTATTGCAGAATCAGTGAAAAGTCCTTTATATAAAAGTCCGCAATCCAACTTAACAATATCTCCTTCTTTTAGGATCTTAGGATCTTCATTTGGGATACCGTGGACGATCTCATCATTTATTGAGATACATATCACAGCTGGATAAGGTCTCATTCCACTTTCTGGAACATAATTCAAGAAAGCAGGCTTTGCTCCAGCTTTATCCATCAGACTTTTAGTTTTCTCATTCAAAAACCATGTCGAAACACCAGGCTTTACTTCCTTAGCAAGAGTTCTAAGGATCATCGCAAGTTTTTTTCCTCCTTCTTTTATTATCTTTATCTCTGATTCAGTTTTTATTTTGCTCATATTGAAAGTTCGAGAGCAGACATTATATCTTGATGAACTTTCTCGATTGTTTGCTCTCCATTTATTTCTCTGAAATCAACATTTGGATTCTCCTTATACGATAGGATAACTGGATAAAGAAAATCATCAAAGGCTTTCATTCTTTTTGCTACTGCTTCTACAGTATCGTCTTTTCTTCCTTGAGCTTCTGCACGCTTCAAAGCCTTATCAGTTGCCCATTCTGAAGATACATTCATGTAGATCATTTTTACTTTACCAAAGCCATAAAATGGAGCCACGGAATCAAATACGAGAGCCTCTGGGATCTTGCGAGGAGATCCATCAATGATCATGTGCATTCCTTCTTTGTAGTCTCTGGTCATTACATTTGCCCAAAGCATTGAAGCTAAAAATTCAGGAGCAAACTGTCCTCCTTCAACAATAGATCTAAGTCTTTTTCCTGTGTATGTATCTCCACTAATTAATTTTCTGAACTCATCTCCAGTTGAAACATAAAAAACCCCTGCCTTTGGGTCTTTTTCATCCAAATATTTAGTTAGAAGAGATGCTTGTGTCCCTTTACCACATCCACTTCTACCAAAAAAAACAAAAAGTTGAGGATTCATATGTACAGTCTATAAAGTTTATAATGTTTGTAAAGCCAAAATACCACAAAAAAACTTGTTACTCAAATTTACTTTAGAACCTACTGTCCTTTAAGTTCCTAGTATTCTCTCATCGAAACCTGTGCATCAATTCTTTTTACCAGATCAATGACCACAGAGACAACAATGAGAAGGGCTGTTCCACCGATCGCTATAGAAGTAATTCCAGTAACAGCTTTTATAAATAGAGGAAGGACTGCAACAACACCAAGGAAAAGAGCTCCAACAAGTGTTATACGAGTTGTAACTTTTCCTAAATATTCTGCAGTCGCCTGTCCAGGGCGAACTCCTGGAATAAATGCTCCACTCTTTTGAAGATTCTCTGAGATCATCTTTGGATCAAAAGTAACAGCTGTGTAGAAATATGTGAAAACAAAGACAAATAGGAAATACATGATCCCGTATATCCAGTTATTAGCAAGCCATCCCAATAGAACACTAGCAATATTTGAAATAGCTCCTGTTCCAGCTCCCTTAATGAAATTCAATATAAGTTGAGGAAAAAGAAGAAGTGAGAGAGCAAAGATAATTGGGATCACTCCAGCTTGGTTCAGTCTTAAAGGAAGATAAGTTGAGATACCACCAAACATTTTATTTCCCCTAACTCTCTTTGCATATGTTACAGGAATAGGTCTTTCAGCTTCTGTAATGAACACCACAGCATAGACAACAGCTGCAGCAGCCAAAGCTAGTCCAACATACAAAGGAAGCTGACTTGCATCATATGAGAAGAGCATTCTACCTACTGATGTTGGAGCAGAAGCAATGATACCGGCAAAGATGATCAATGATGTTCCATTTCCAATACCAAATTCTGTGATCAACTCACCTATCCACATAAGAAGAGCTGAACCAGCTGTTATTACGATAATGTTTATTATAAAATCAGAGGTTGTGAGAGAAGTTAGAACTCCTTGCTTTGTTAAAAGCAACATGAAACCAAAAGCCTGTAGAGCTGAAAGTGGGATCGAAATAAGTCTTGTCCACTGGCTGAATTTTCTTCTGCCAGCTTCACCTTCTTCTTGATATATTGCCTTAAGTTTTTCAGACATCATTGTAAGAAGCTGCATAATGATAGAAGAAGTGATGTAAGGACCAACTCCGAGCATAACAAGTGAAAGATTTGAAAGTCCTCCTCCAGAAAATACGTTCAATAGACCAAAGAATTGGTTGTTTTGGAAAAATAGAGAAAGCTCTGCTTTGTTGATACCTGGGATCGGAATAGAAGCAAGAGCTCTAAAAATAGCCAAAGCTACAAGGGTAAAGATTATCCTCATTCTTAGAGTTTTGTCTCCGAAAATCAGCTTTAATTTTTCTGTAAAGTTAGACATTTTAAGATACGCTTCCTCCAGCCTTTTCTATTGCTTCCTTTGCAGTTTTTGACACTGCAATTCCTTTAAAGGAGATCTTACTTGGAATTTTTTCATTGGTCTGACCAATAAGAACTTTTATTTTTGCGATCCTGCCTTTGTATGAAGAAACAATTCCTTTTTCAGCAAGAGATTTTGGAGTAACCTCTTCTCCAGCCTTAAAGGCTTTTTCGATCTGTGAAAGTTTTACAACTAAAGGTTTTGTCTGAATACTCTTAAAGAAATAACCACGAAGCTTTGGGATCTTTTTGATAACTTCTCTGATCTCTGGGCGAAGTTTTCTACCTGCTCTAGCTTTCTGACCCTTTGTTCCTCTTCCAGAGGTCTTACCTCTTTTTCCTCCACGTCCAATTTCCTTTGGACTCTTTCTTTTATGTGTTCTTTTTACTTGGTGTATTTGCATAGGATTTATTTAGCTTGTCTCTCAAATTTTCTTGGTTCACTCAAAGCCTGAAGAGCTTTAATTGTAGCCTGAGCAATGTTTAGTTTATTCTTTGAGGCTGAATGGATCTTTGCATTGATATCTTTGATACCTGCAAGTTCTATAACATCACGAGCAGCACTTCCTGCAATCAAACCTTTTCCTTTAGCAGGAGAAAGAGAAACGACTGAACCTTTGAATTTTTCTTGTACTTCATGAGGGATAGACATGTTCTTCAAAAGTTTTACCTGAATAGCATTTTTCTTTGCAGCTCTGTATGCCTTATCGATAGCAAGAGTAGTATCTCCTGCTTTTCCTGTTGCAACTCCTACAGAACCTTTTCTATTTCCTACAACAAGGACAACTGAGAAACTGAATCTTCTTCCTCCAGAGCTAACTCTAGTTACACGCCTGATATTTATCATTCTCTGATCATATTCTGGCTTTGCTCTTGGATCTCTTTTTGTCTTTCTTTGAGGTCTTGTATTCCTCTTTCTATCACCATAAGAATTACCGAATCCTGTTTTTACGGGAGCACTAGCAACTACTGCCTCTGCAACCTCTGGAGCTGTAGTGATATCTTTTTCTTCTGTTGTTGTGATTTCTGGCTCTGACATATTTTTTATATTAAAAATCCAAACCGGCTTCTCTTAAAGCATCAGCAAAGGCCTTTACTCTTCCTGTGTAAATGTATCCTCCTCTGTCAAAAACTATCTTCTTCGTTCCTTTTGCTTGGATCTGTTTTGCAAAATCTTTTCCTACTTTCGTTGCTTTTTCTGTCTTATTTCCTTTTCCTTCTATAGCACTTGAGCAAGCTACGATAGTCTTACCTTCTTCGTCATTGATAAGCTGTGCATAAATGAATTTATTTGACTTGAAAATAGAAACTCTAGGTCTTTCAGGAGTACCAAAAACCTTTGAACGGATTCGTCTTTTTCTTGCTTCTCTTTTTACTGTTTTTTGGTTTGTCTTAGCCATGTTTTTTCTATTTATTAAACAGTTTTCTTTCCTTGTTTCCTGTTAATAACTTCATCACTGTATCTAAATCCTTTTCCTTTGTAAGGTTCTGGTTTCTTCTGACTTCTTACATAAGCTCCAAAACTTCCAACTAATTCCTTGTCGATACCTGATATTGAAATAGTACCTTTTTCTGATTTTACTTCCAATCCTTCTGGAATAGCAATTGTAACTGGATGTGAAAAACCAAGGGCACAAATAAGTTCTTTTCCTTTGACATCGGATTTGAATCCAACTCCTTCAAGGATAAGTTTTTTCTCAAAACCCTTTGTAACGCCTTCTATCATATTTAAAACATGAGAAGCAACTGTTCCTGCCATTGATTTTACTTCGCCAGAACTCTCTGGAGAAAAAGCAATGACAACATGTCCGTCTTTTACGACAACATCTGCTTTTCTACTGATCTTCTTCTCTATCTTACCTTTTGGGCCTTTGACAGAAAGAAGACCTTCATTGATTGTTATTTCAACGCCTGAAGGAATTAATATTGGTTGTTTTGCAAGTCGTGACATGATTTTTTTTACCAAACTTTAAACAATAATTCTCCTCCGACCTTGGCTTTCTTTGCGTCATCTCCAGAAAGTACTCCTTTTGAAGTTGAGACTACTAGCAATCCGTAATTGTTCTTAACAGGCTTGATATCAAGAGTACTTCCATAGATCCTTCTTGAAAGTTTAGACATGATCTTTACCTCCATGATCTTTGGTTGTTCATTCTCATACGCTAACACAACCTCTATTTCTTTGATGATCTTCTTTCCAACTTTACTGAAAGATACGATAAATCCTTTTTCCTGAAGAACCCTAAGGATAGCTTCAGAGAATTTTGAATAAGGAACAGTGGTCTTCTCTTTGCCGGCGTGTCCCGCATTCTTTATCTTGATTATTAGGTTTGCTACTTTGCTGTTTACCATGATGATTTTTTTACGCCAGGGATCTTTCCTTCATTAGCCATTTCTCTAAAGCAAATTCTACATACACCGAAATCGCGCATATAAGCACGCTTTCTTCCGCATCTAAAGCACCTTCTCACAATTCTTGTTGAGAATTTAGGTGTCTTTTTTGCTCTTGCTATTGTAGATGTTTTTGCCATTGATGATTTTTTGGGTATAAGCGAAGATCATCAACCTATAAACTTTTTACCGTTAGATTCTCGTATTCTTCCTGAAAATACAACGGTAAAAAGTTTAAGGGGTAATGAAATACTCACTTTGAGCAGATCGCTGTACTCCCGATTTTGCCCTTAAATTTAAGGAAACAAAAAAGCTCAAAATGAGCTTGTCTAGAGGATATCAAGAAGACCTATTAATGTCAACCTAATGGTCTCTATTCACATAAAGGTCCATCATAATTGATGGACCTTTATCATTTTCATACTTTCTAAACTTTTTTATTTTATTGATTGGTCTCAGTATAGTTCGAATTAATATTACACGTAGCATACTTGGTAGAAGTACTTGTCGTGGT
>CAZKTY010000023.1:0-12244 GCA_964555825.1 uncultured Candidatus Saccharibacteria bacterium | reverse complement strand
TTCGCACTTGATGCAAAAAGTATTTTAGATTATCAAGCCTCAAACGGTGGACAAAAAGATACACTTGGGACAGATAATATAAAAATAATAAGTTCTAATCTAAAATCTTTATCTTTTACACAAAACCAAGATTCTCTATCTATAAATTTAGATGGTAACTTAACACTTGAAACAGCAATTGATCCAACCTCTATATTTAAAGCAGTTGCAGGACTAAGTAGAAAAAAAGCCATTATTGCAATTGAAAATATGCCAGGAATTGACTCAGTAGATGTATCTTTCAACCCAGCTTGGAAATTAAAAATGCCAGATGATTCCTCAAAAGTTGAAATAACCGTAAAAAATTAAACTATTTTCACGTATGAGGCTTGCTTTAAAATATAAACAATGTAAAATGCTTAGCATACCTTTCAATGAGTAAACAAGAGAAAGAAATAACACCTGGAGTAGTCGTAGAGGCTTTGCCTGATACACTATTTAGAGTTGAACTTGAAGGAGGAGAAGTAATACTTGCTTATCTAGCCGGAAGGATGAAACTGAACAGGATTCGAGTTCTCATTGGAGACAAGGTTGGTTTAGAAAAAGAACCATATGGAGGTAAAGCGAGAATAGTACGCAGATATTAACAATTGAATAGCCTTTGACTTTTAAGGGCTCCTCTGTTATATTTGTGCTTACTATATTTTTTTTATTTCAGCGATCGTATAGTAGCCTCATAAAGGGTAAAACGGGGTTGAAATAAGGAAGATTTAATTAAAATTATGAGAGTCAAAGCATCAGTCAAAAAAATGTGCCCAAAATGTATTGTCGTCAAAAGAGACGGTGTTGTTAGGGTAGTCTGTAAAGCTGATAAGAGACATAATCAAAGACAAGGATAATGAGAGTTTTAGGAATCACAATACCAGAAAATAAAAGAATGGATATCGCTTTAACAGCGGTTTTTGGGATTGGAAGATCAAGAGCAACAGCTATACTTAAAAAAGCTAAGATAGGAGGTGAAAGAAGAGCTACAGAACTTTCAACAGAAGAAGAAAACAACATCAGAAAGATCATCGAATCCTTCAAGTTGGAAGGAGATCTAAAAAGAGAGGTCTCTTCAAACATAAAAAGACTTAAGGAAATAAAATGCTACAGAGGTGTCAGACACACAAGAAGACTTCCTGTAAGAGGACAAAGAACAAAGACCAATGCCCGAACACTTAAGGGTGCAAAGAAGACTATGGGTAGTGGAAGAAAGAAGGCTGATAAGAAATAATATTTTAATATGGGAAAAAAACGAATTGTAAAAAAAGAAGATAACGCAGGAAAGGACTCAAAGCAGTCTGGAACCTCAATTTCTAAAAGAAGAGTAGACAGCGGTACTCTTAGTATTAAGTCTACCTATAACAATACTATTCTTACTCTCTCTGACAGCAAAGGTAATGCTTTAGCTTGGGGATCAAGCGGAAACATGGGCTTCAGAGGAGCAAAAAAAGGAACCCCTTTTGCAGCTGCAAAAGTTGGTGAAGTGCTTGGAGAAAAAGCAGTTGCCATGGGGATGAGACAGATCGCAGTTGTAGTAAAAGGAGTAGGATCAGGAAGAGAGTCATCTATCAGAGGTTTTATTTCTAAAGGATCTTTTGAGATTACCTCTATCAAAGATATGACACCTGTTCCACACAATGGACCAAAACCACCTAAGCCAAGAAGAGTCTAGGTGGAATTTGTTTAATATATAGGAATTTAAAAAATCAGGATTTAAAGTTTAAAATGAAAATAGGACCAAAATACAAAATAGCAAGAAGACTTGGAGCAGGAATCTTTGAGAAAACTCAAGGTGCTAAATACCAAGCTCGTGCAGAAAGAAAGAAAACAAAGTTTTCAAGACAGAAGACAGGTTTTGGTGCACAGTTACTTGAAAAACAGAAAGCTAGATTTGTATATGGAATTACAGACAAACAATTTAAGAATTATGTTAAAGCTTCTCTAAAGAAAGGAACAGCTCAAAACGAAGGTCTATATCAAATGCTAGAACAGAGACTTGATAACGTTGTGTACAGATCAGGTTTTGCTGATACAAGAAGACAAGCAAGACAGTTTGTATCTCACGGTCATATCAAAGTTAACGGAAAGAAAGTTAATATTCCATCATTCAATGTAGAGAAAGGAGACATTGTTTCGATCAGAAAGGAGAGTGCTGCAAAGACAGCTTTTATAAATGTTGAGGAAAAGATAAAGAATGCTGCAAAATCAAATTGGATCACAGTAGATCTAAAGAGCAAAGAAGCTTCTGTTTACGCTTTGCCTCATTATGATCCAATTCAGGAACTATTTGACCTATCTTCAGTGTTTGAGTTTTATAGAAGATAGAGAGTTGCCAAATTATTAAATTTAAGTTATAATTTTTTATTAATTTTCATATAAATAACAAATAAATAAAATTTATGTCAAATACAAAGATTTTAGTGCCATCAAAACCAAAAGTGATCAAAGAGGATGCTATTTCTGGTATCTATGAAATTGACGGACTTTATCCTGGATATGGACATACTTTAGGAAACTCACTAAGAAGAATAGTTCTTTCTTCAATTGAAGGAGCAGCTATCACTTCGATCAAAATAAAAGGAGTAAGTCATGAATTTTCTTCTATTAAAGGAGTTAAAGAAGACGTTGTTGCGATCATTCTGAACCTTAAAAAAGTAAGATTCCATATGTTGACCGATGAACCTCAGATCCTAAGACTTCAGGTCAAGGGTGATAAAAAAGTGACCGCTAGTGATATCAAACTTCCTGGACAGGTTGAAGTAATGAATCCAGACCACTTCATAGCTGAGATCACAGAAAAAACAACTGAATTAGACATGGAGATCAGTATAGAGAAAGGACTTGGATATCTTGCAAAAGAGGTCATTCAAAAGGAGAGAGTTGAAATTGGAACGATTGCACTTGATGCTATTTTCAGCCCAATAAGAAGAGTTGGATATGATGTAGAGAATATGCGTGTAGGTAATCGCACCGACTTCAACAAATTAAGGATCTTCATTGAGACAGACGGAAGTATCACACCTCGTGAAGCTTTGGAAAAATCGATCAGGATCAGTATAGAACAGCTTAAAGCTATTGTTGGTTTTATCGAGGAGGAAGAAGAGGAAGTAAAAAAACCAGAAGAAAAATCTTCTGTTAATAAGGAAGAAGTAGACGAGTTGATGAAAACACGTATTGAATCAGCTGATATGTCACAAAGAACTATCAATGCTTTGATCAGTGCAAATATCAGAACTATCGGTGGTCTAGCAAGAAAGAAAGAGAAAGATCTTTCTGAAATTGATGGACTAGGAACAAAAGGTATCAAAGAAATAAAGACAATACTAAAAGGACTCGGAATGGAGCTTAAATAAAATAAAATGAGACACGGAAGCAAAACAAAAAAATTCAATAGATCAAGAAAAGTCAGAGCTGGCCTTATGAAAAGTCTTGTAGTTGCCCTAGTTGATCAAAGATCTATCAAGACAACTGAAGCAAAAGCAAAAGTACTTAGACCTATGATCGAAAAAATCGTAACTCAGGCTAAGAAGAATAACATTGGTGCTAAGAGAGTCATTGAGGCAAAACTTGGAAGTAAGAAAATGGCTGAAAAGATCGTTACTGAATTCGGGAAAAAATTTGAAGGAAGGAATGGCGGTTATACAAGAATAATCAAACTTCCAAAAAGATTAAAAGATGCCGCATCAATGGCAAGAATTGAATTCATAGATTAAATATATGCAATACAAAATTGACGCAACAGGAAAAAAAATTGGTAGGATAGCGACAGAAGTTGCAAGTCTTCTTATGGGTAAGTCAAACCCTGAATTCGCAAGAAACAATGTTTCAGCAGTAAAAGTTACTGTCGAAAATGCTTCAAAACTTACTGTGACTGACAAAAAATTAAAGGAATCAACTCATCACACTTATTCTGGATACCCAGGAGGTCTTAAATTGGAAACTTTAGAATCAGTTAAAGCAAAGAAGGGTATGGCTGAGATAATCAAAGTTGCTGTTTATGGAATGCTTCCTAAGAACAAATTAAGGTCAATAATGATAAAGAATTTAAAAATAACTGACTAATATGACCGTAAAAGCAAACAAATACATCGAAGCTGTCGGAAGAAGAAAGACTTCAGTCGCAAGAGTTAGGATCTCTTTTGATAAATCAGGTTTTTCTATAAACGATCTATCTCTTGCAGAATATTTTCCAGTAAAAGAATTGCAACATGTAGTAGAAAGTCCTATCAAGAAACTTGATCTAAAGATACATGTTTCAGCAAAGGTTTCAGGCGGAGGTATCTCATCACAAGCAGAAGCTATTCGTCTAGGTATTTCAAGAGCTCTAGTTGAGAATGATTCCCAAGTAAGAGGAACACTTAAGAAAGAAGGTATGCTAAGAAGAGACTCTCGTTCAAAAGAAAGACGTAAGTTCGGTCTCAAGAAAGCCCGCAAGGCTCCTCAGTGGTCAAAACGTTAATCCTAAAATCCCTCGAAAGAGGGATTTTAATTAGTTACAAAATTTAGAACTCTTGCAAAGCCTTAAAAATATTTTAAAATATGTACAACATGAACAATGATACAAAACAAAACGACGACGATATAACTATTGAACCCGAAAATAACGAGGAATTAGGAGGTAAGGACCCTAAAGAAGCTGTTAAAAAACTAAAAGAAAAGATCTCTAGACTTGAGGAAGAAAAAAAAGAATATTTAGCTGGTTGGCAAAGAGATAAAGCAGACTTCATTAATGCGCGAAAAAGGGATGAGGAAGAAAGGAAAGAGATAGTAAAATATTCTACAGAAAGATTGATCGATGCATTGATACCAGTACTCGAAAGTTTCAACATGGCAATGTCAAATAAGGAAACATGGGAAAAGGTGGACAAAAATTGGAGAATAGGAGTTGAATATATATATAATCATTTCAAACAGACCCTTGAACAGGAAGGTCTTAAAGAAATAGATCCGAAAGGTAAAAAATTTGATCCGATGAGAGATGAGGCTTTAGAATATGTTCACACCCATGATAAAGATCTAGAAGATATGGTTATTGAAGTAATTCAAAAAGGATACACATTAAATGGAAAAGAAATAAGGGCACCAAGAGTGAAGGTTGGAGAGTATAAAGGAGAACATAAGGATTAATATTTGACAAGTGTATATTTTTGGTATAATAGAAAAATGTTAATTGTTCCACGCACAAAATTTGTTGAAAAGATCATCACTTCCCAAGAAGGTGTTGATTTCAAAGTGCTTTTTTTGGTCTATGAAGAGGCTGGAAGAATAAAGGCCAAGGTTATTTCTGCTATTCCAGTCTCAGTGAACCTTTCCAAAAAAGAGTCTCCTATAGCACTTCCAAATTTTTCTCAATTCAAAAGAGTAATAGAAGAGGTAATTGTTGAAAAGACTTCAAAGATAATCCCTTCTCCGTACAATTCAATTTTATATTTTAATTGCACTATTCCTAGAGCACCAGCGAAAAATATCTAGCTTTCAGATATTTGCTTTTAGTTCCCAAGTTAACTATTTAAGGGCTAAAAGCTTATTTCTAGTTAAAATTTTGTTCTATTAAAAAACTAATAAATAAAAAAATGGGAAAAATAATTGGTATAGACCTAGGAACAACAAACTCAGCTGTCGCTGTAATGGAAGGAGGAGCTCCAAGAATACTTGAGAACGCAGAAGGAGCAAGAACAACTCCATCTATCGTTGCAGAATCAAAAACAGGGGAAAAACTTGTCGGTCTTTTGGCAAAGAGACAAGGAGTCACAAATCCAAAAAATACGATCTATCAGATCAAGAGATTTATTGGTCACACATTTGATGAAGCTGGCACACAAAAAGACAGATCCTCAGTTCCATTTGAAATTCAAAAATCAGCGAACGGAGGAATAGAGGTTAAAATGAGCAATAAATGGTATAGACCTGAAGAGATCTCAGCAATGATCCTTCAAAAACTTAAGACTGATGCAGAGGCAAAATTAGGAGAAAAAATAACAGAAGCAGTCATAACAGTGCCTGCATATTTCAACGACTCACAAAGACAAGCAACAAAAGATGCAGGAAAGATCGCTGGATTAGATGTAAAGAGAATAATCAATGAACCAACAGCAGCGGCTCTTGCATACGGACTCAATAAAAAGAAGGATGAAAAAATCGCAGTGTTCGACTTTGGAGGTGGAACATTCGATATTTCTATTCTAGAAGTAGGTGATGATGTTATAGAAGTAAAATCAACAGATGGAGATGCTCATCTTGGAGGAAAAGACATTGATCAGAAGATCATAAATTATCTTGCAGATGAATTTAAAAAGGAATCTGGCATAGACGTTCGAACAGACGCTCTTGCATTACAAAGACTTGATGAGTCAGCTGAGAAGGCAAAAATAGAGCTTTCAGCAGCATCTGAGACCGAAGTGAACATCCCATTCATTACTTCTGATTCTTCTGGTCCAAGACACTTACTTATCAAGATCAACAGAGCAAAGCTTGAAGAACTCTCAAATGAATTCATAACTCGTGCAATGGAGATCACAAAACGTGCTATGGAAGCTTCACCTTTCAAAGTTGGAGACATTAACGAGATAATTATGGTCGGAGGACAGACAAGAATGCCCGCCCTTCAAAAAGCTGTAAAAGATTTCTTTGGTAAGGAATTGAATATGACAGTTAACCCTGATGAAGTTGTTGCAGCTGGAGCTGCAATACAAGGAGGAATTTTAGGTGGGGAAGTGAAAGATATATTACTTCTAGATGTCATTCCACTTTCTCTTGGGATCGAGACATTAGGAGGTGTGGCAACAAAACTTATTGAAAAGAATACAACGATCCCAACATCAAAATCTCAGACATTCTCTACGGCATCAGATAATCAAACGTCAGTAGATATAAGTATTGTTCAAGGAGAAAGAGCTATGGCAAAGGACAATAAAGCATTAGGAAGATTTATTCTTGATGGGATTGCACCAGCCCCAAGAGGAATCCCTCAGATCGAAGTTTCTTTTGACATTGATGCAAACGGTATTCTTAGCGTAAAAGCAAAAGATAAAGCAACAAGTAAAGAACAATCGATCAGAATAGAAGCAAGTTCAGGTCTTTCAAAGGACGATATAGAAAAAATGAAAAAAGATGCTGAAGCAAACGCTACTGCAGATGAAAAGAACAAAGCTCTTGTAGAAGAGAAAAATCTTGCTGACCAGCTTATTTACACAGCAGAAAAAAGTCTGAAAGATTTTGGAGACAAGATAACTCCGGAGTTGAAAGCAAGTGTTGAAGAGAAAAAAACTGCACTTGTTAAAGCAAAGGAAGGAGAAGATCTAGAAGCTATAAGATCGACAGCTTCAGCTTTATCTTCTGAGATATCAAAAATAGGTGAAGCAATGAGCAAACAGGCAGGACCAGAACAGGCAAATGCAAACCCAAATCCAGAAGCACCAAAAGATGAGACTTCAGGAGCAAAGGAAGCTGAATTCAAAGAAGAACCAAAGGCCTAACTAAAATGAAGAATAGCCGGATCCGTTTTCTAAACGGATCCGGGTTATCTTCTTAATTAAAACAAACAATGGCAAAAAACTATTACGATATTCTTGAAGTAGATAAAACAGCAAGTCAGGATGAAATAAAAAAAGCTTTTCGAAAGTTAGCCCATAAACATCATCCTGATAAGGTCGGAGGAAATGCTGAAAAATTCAAAGAGGCTAGTGAAGCATATTCAGTGCTTTCTGATGAAAAAAAACGTGCTGAATATGATACTTACGGAAGAGTAGATGGAGGAACTAGCGGAGGTGGAGCTGGTTTTGAAGGTTTTGATTTCAGTAATTTCAATGACTTTGGGGAAGGGATGTCGTTTGATCTTGGAGATATCTTTGGAGATATTTTCGGAGGGGTCGGAGGGGGAAGACAAAGACAAAAAAGAGGACATGACATTTCTGTAGATATTGAACTCGATTTTAAAGAGTCAATATTTGGTGTGGAAAAGAATATCGTTTTGAATAAGACTTCTATCTGTGATAACTGTAAAGGATCTGGTGGGGAGATCGGGACCAGCTTTGTAACATGCCCAACCTGCAATGGAAATGGATCAGTTAGAGAGACCAAACGATCTTTTATGGGAGCTTTTAGCACAACTCGAACATGCGATACCTGCAAAGGGAAAGGAAAGATACCAAAGGAAAAATGTCATAAATGCAAAGGCTCTGGCATAACTTATGGACAACAAGAGATCAAGGTACAAATACCATCAGGAATTGAGAACGGAGAGATGTTAAAACTTTCTGGATATGGGGAAGCAGAAACAGGAGGGGTCCCAGGAGATCTTTATGTGAAAATTCATGTAAAAAAACACTCCAAAATAATGAAAGAAGGTCATAATTTGATAATGGACCTTGATATTAAACTATCCGATGCACTTCTTGGAGCAGAATATAATGTTGAGACCCTTGATGGAAATCTTAAAGTAAAGATCCCAGAAGGAATTAGTTTTGGAGAAATGCTTCGTTTGAAAGGAAAAGGAGTTCCTTCAGGAGCAAATCATAGAGGAGATCTATTTCTAAAAGTAAAGATAAACATTCCTAAAAAACTTTCTAAAGAAAATAGAAAGACAATCGAAGATCTAAGGAGAGAAGGATTATAATTTATAGAACCTCCACCCCAAAATTCTCAAGCTCTTGGACCAGACGCCTCAAAGGCAATCCCATAGCATTGAAGAAATCTCCTTCGATCTTTTCGATCAAAACAGCTCCCAATTCTTGAATGGCATAGGCTCCAGCCTTGTCCATTGGTTCGCCTGTGTTTATATAATTATTGATCACTTCATCGGATAGATCCTGTATGAATACTTTTGTCGTATCATGAAAGGAAACAGTTTTTCCATTCCCAGTATCAATTATTGATACTCCAGTAACAACATCATTTTCTTTTCCGCTCAACATTTTAAGCATTTTCTTTGCCTCATCTTCAGACTTTGGCTTACCAATGAATTTATTTTTAAACACTACAAAAGTATCAGCAGCTATGATAATAGTATTTGACTCATTTTCAGCAACAGATCTCGCTTTTCCCAATGAAAGATACTTTGCCAATTCAATCGGGGACATAGATAAAGACATATCTTCCTGATATTCACTATTCTTGATCTCAAATGGAATACGAAGTTTTTCAAAAATTTCCTTTCTCCTTGGTGAACTTGAAGCTAATATTATCTTTCTCATTTTTCTATAAATACTGATATTTTTTTGAAATATTCTTTTAGATTATCAAAACTAAGTCTATCTTCAACTTTATCTATTGGAAACCAGACTAATTGATTGCCAACATACTCTTCTTTTAGATCCTTATCATCTTCACACTTCATCAAGTACATATAGGTTTTTGCAACTAGACCAAGACGATTTGTATAGATTAGGATCGGCAATTCTCTCAAAATAATAGGAGAAAGGCCGGTTTCCTCGTGTGTCTCTCTAAGAGCTGTCACTTCTGGACTTTCTCCATCATCAATATGTCCTTTTGGAAAGGTCCAATCATCTGTTCTTGCCTGATACAACAAAAGAACTCTGTTGTCATTATCTATTATCACACCTCCTGCCTTTAATACTGGTTGTTTGATTTTATTATCATTCATATGTTTTTCCTTTTTGTTTCAAGCCATTTGGGAGCTGAAATAAAAGTAATCGCTTTCCAACTATCAATTTCTTTTTCAGTGACATCATAATCTTTTTGGTAGGCAACTTCTACACTTCCATGCAAAGCATTCTTCCAATCTAGATCAAGAATCTTTGCAACTTTCTTTATTACTTTTTCATTCGATGCTTCTAATTCAACAAAAGAGGGAATCCATGGCCAAGTATCAATAGTTACTTCAACATCATTTAAGATCCATTTCTCTCTTTTCGTTTCCTGATATGATTTTTCAACAAATCCAATACCTTTCAAAAAATCACAAGTATTATCAAAATTATCCACAACAACAGTAATTTCTTTTGTACCATGAAGAGTTCTGTCATTCAGTTGTTTATAACTCAAGGTTATTTTGTTACCCTCATCTCTCACTCTTATCCATCCTTTTACTTTTGATAAACTTTTTTTAGCATCATCAAAAGTTCTTCTTTTCATCAGAATTTCCTTATGTTCTTTTCTAGCACCAAGAGTAACAAGTTTTTTTCTAAACTCTTTTGTATTTATACCCAAAAATTTCGCCTCAATCTCCGTTTGTATGCTTTTCATAATTAAAATCTTCTTTTTCTTTTTCGTTTATATATCTCTCCTTATCTTCATGATTCATTTTTAATTTCAATACAGTATCGTTATGTTTTAAATGAGAAATTTCATGTCTAATAACTTTTTTTAAATTTGGAATTTTGTATGGACATATGAAAATCTTATTTGGAGGTCTATAGGAACCCCAAGTTCCCGAAGAAATCCAATAACAAGTGACATCAAAATCAACCTCAATCGCTGGACCTCTTGGTTTTTTCAATAAAAGATTAAAAAATCTAAAAAGGGATGGCATAAAGAATACTAATTTTTTTTGTTTTAGCCATTCTTTTTTCTTGAAAGTATTCAGCATCCATTCTACATCGTAAAAAAAACTGTATTTATATATTATTTTTTTGTTCACATAGACATTATACAATATACAATAAAAAAATAGGGATCCTCAAAAAAGGATCCCTATAAACAATTAGATGGACCGTTGTGATTACACAGTCTAATCATCTGATGTGTCTCCGCCAGCACATTCACTACAATCACACTGGCATTGGTCACCATGGCAGTGAACGGGAGTCACCCCTGAAGCTATTGGGGCAACTAACCTTGTGCCTTTATATGCTACAGTGATGAATTTAGTTAACTCATTCATTTTTATTTTCACCTCCTTTCCTGTTTAAAGATCTATTCTAAGAAATAAAAGCTTGTGGGTCCCAATATAACCACTTAACAAGACACCCACCTCCGCATTTATCCCAAATATCGCATTCTTTGCACTTAGTATGCGGATAACAAGAACAACAAGACCTAAGTTCACACATCTGGGCACTTTCCCAAAAATCCTGAAATCCTTGAGTATCAACAAAATCAACACCAAATTGTCCCATCGGTTTAGAAGTAAAATGATTACACAAAATGATGTGTCCATCATGAGTAAAAACCAATCCACTTCCTTTAGCAACGTGACAAGTTGTAAGAATCTTATCTTGGTTAATTATTTCACTCAGAACTCCTTTGTCAATTAAACAAAGAGGGATAGTTATATAGAAACCATAATTTAATCCTGTAGGCTTAAGCAAGGAGTGCAGTATTTCTACCGATTTTGCTAACTCATTAGGGTCTAATAAATCCACTGCTGTTATTTCATTTTCTCCAATTACAGGATTACCCATATCGATTGATATTGAATTTGGATTTAGAATTTTTAATGTTTTCACTAATTGATCCAAGAAACTCAGAGTTGTCTTGAACAAAGTGATAGACAAATTGATACCAACTCCAAGATCCTCCGCATTGCGAAATGCAGATTTCAACTCAAAAAAAACTTTTTCTCCAGCACCAGGCATAAATCTTTCATAAGTTACCCCATCTGGAGCTTTCAGTGAGATTGTGATATCCGATATTCCTGCATGAACAATATTTTGAAAAAAAACTTTGTCACTCAACCTTCTTCCATTTGTGATCAGTACTGGTAATAGACCTTTTTCTTTAGCAAATGAAATCGTATTTATCAAATGCGGATAGAGAGTTGGTTCTCCACCAATCAAGATGATTTTCTTTGCACCCAGATCGGAGAAGATTGTCAATAATTTCTTTGCAAGCTCAAAATCCATATTATCAGCAGGATTGAATCCCTCTTCCTTTGCATAACACCAAGGACATCTTAGATTGCAGGCACGGTTGACAGTAAGCCAACCACCTTTAATTCTATTTTCCATATTATTTTCTTTCTAGTTTTTTGTTGTTTTCAAGGCACAAAAACATAACTATTGTCAATACTATCAAATAAACCAATCTTGGTCAAAAAAGTCAATACCTGTAAATAAAAGATACAATTAATGTGGTACATAAAAATTGCTTTTTTTATTCCTATATCAAAGAAAACTTAGAAGCAATCAAATCGATTTTAGGAAAAAATCTAGAGCCAAGTAAATTTATTTTAAATAGTTTAAAATACCCAAAATCATAATAAATAGAATATTTCAATTTAAATTATTTAATAATGACATTTACCCAAATAATCAATTTAGAT
>CAZKTY010000022.1:0-12439 GCA_964555825.1 uncultured Candidatus Saccharibacteria bacterium | reverse complement strand
CTTTTGTATTTCCCTCGCCCTACGTCGCTAATAAAAATAGCCACCTTTTTTAGTGGCTATGAGCTTGGAGAAATTACCTTGCGGTCTCTAAAATCTCCCCAGTTAAAAGATCAATTTTTTCTGGTGTGTATCGGAGAAGATACCTCCTGATAGCATCCCTGAAAGCGATCTTAATTGCTTCAATAGGGCTATCATCGTTACCTTCACCTACAACTTCTCTGCCGTCAGAGAAGATGACAGGAAGCAAAGCTCTCCAGCTTTTCTTAAAACCAGCTCCTGCTGGATCTGCAGATTGGTTAAGAAACTTTGGACGAGCAGTTACTCCATATTCTGCACATATATCTTCAAAATGAATTTTCATAAAGAACTCCTTATCTAAAAATAAAACCAGCTCCCTAAGTGGAGAACTGGCTTCTGTTTCTTATTCTTTTTTAAGAGGCACAAGTCAAATCTCCACAGTTCTTACTGAGGTTTAGCAGTGCCAAGAGATTTGCTTGATTGAATTTCATATGAATATATTACGCATTACACTAACTTTGTCAAAAAAAATAGGGACATTTAAGTCCCTTGAGAAAATAGAATTTCTTCTACCTCCCCCACTATTGCGAGGTACAGATCAGCCCTAACCACATTGATCACAACAGACAGATATTTGTTCTGCCAAATGGAATTCATCCGTCGAGCCATCTTTTTCGCCAACATTTCAGCTTCGATATCACCTTCCATGACAACCAGACTTATCACCTCTCCGAAATGATCGATCTCCAAAGAAAGAGCGAGTCCCCTTCGGAGTTCTATACTCTTAGCTTTTTTCTGGCGATCTGAATTAAGCCATCCACTTTTTATCAGTTTTCTCTCCTCCTCACACTGAAAGAATATAAGTTCCTGAGCATCGTCTAAAGGAAATATTTTGGAAATTATTTTGTTATTCCATATTTTCTGAAGACAGATCTCAAGTTTCAAATACCCCTTCAACGTAAAAGGAAATATAAAATAGATGACCCACAAAGGGATAGGAGTCGGAATACATGGATCATAATATATCCAGGCGAACCTGAATTTATCTCCAAACCCATTGCAAATTCCGCGGATAAATATCCACAAAAAGACCCCTATTACCCAGTATGCTGTGATATACAGCAAGATCTGAAAGTACCTCTCCTTAAACTTTTTGAAAGACCTATCCATAATCTATATAATTTCAGATCAAAATAACATAAAATTATGCTATGTCAATATAAAAAAGAGGATGTTTCCACATCCTCTTGTTATCAAACCTTCCTGGCCTATTTATTCTTTTGCAGCCAGTACTCGAATCCATCTACTAAAGCAAGCCAGCTTGCTTCAATTATGTTATCCGATACTCCGACCGTCCCCCAACTTTTTTCTCCATCAGTCGACAAAATAAGAACCCGCGTTTTTGCCGCACTTCCCCTATCACCTGTCAGAATGCGTACATTGTAATCTACAAGACTCACCTTATTTACCTGAGGGAAAAAAATACTGAGGGCTTTTCGAAGTGCAAAGTCGAGAGCATTGACAGGACCATCACCACTGGCAACGGTGTATTCTTCAATTTCTCCCACTTTGATCTTTACGGTTGCTTCGCAAGAACTGTTCAAACTATTCATCGACCTGCGAAAGGACGTATGATATTCCAGAAGTTCAAATGCAGGCTGATATGATCCCAAGATTCGACGGATTACGATCGAGAAAGAAGCATCTGCAGCTTCAAACTCATAACCTTCATTCTCCAATCTTTTGATCTCAGTAAGTGCAGTTTTTACTTCAGGAGAACCTTTTTCTAGACCGGAAAATCCAAGTTCCTTTGCTTTATTCAGAATGTTTAATTGTCCTGCAAGTTCAGAAACTAGGAATCTCCTATTATTACCTACTCGGGAAGGGTCCACATGTTCATACGAATGAGTCAACTTTTCTACTGCATGAACATGTATTCCTCCTTTGTGAGTAAATGCCAACTGTCCAACATAAGGCAAACGAGTATTGCAAGGAACATTTGCTAACTCCTCCACAAACCTCGAAAGTTCGCGAAGTTTTGTTAGATCAGGAACTGTTTTTATTCCCATCTTGAATTCCAAGTTTGGGATGAGACTGGTCAGATTACAATTACCAACTCTTTCTCCATAGCCATTCACTGTCCCTTGGACATGAACAGCACCAGATCTAACGGCCGCAAGGGCGTTTGCTACTGCACATTCAGAGTCATTATGAGTATGAACTCCAATTGGCATACAAAGCTTCCTTACAACCTTTTTGACCATTCTACCGATCTCATCAGGCAAAGTTCCTCCGTTTGTATCACACAGAACGATCGTATCAGCTCCGGCATTTTTTGCTGCCAAGAGAGTTTCGATCGCATAGGACCAATCTTCTTTAGCACCGTCAAAAAAATGTTCAGCATCATAGATCACTTCACGTCCTTTTGATCTTAAGAACGCAACAGAATCCATGATCATCTGACAATTTTCCGATGGAGTTACAGAAAGAATCTTCCTAACGTGAACAAGTGATGTTTTTCCGAAGATAGTCACCACAGATGCTTTTGATTCAAGAAGTTTGATGAGTTGAGGATCTTCCTCAGCTTTCAGACCTGCCTTCCGAGTACTTCCGAAAGCAGTGATCTTAGCTTTTTGCCAAGATGTTTCTGCAGCTTTAAGGAAAAATTCCATATCCTTTGGATTTGATCCTGGCCATCCTCCTTCAATATAATCGACTCCGAATTCATCTAGTTTTTTTGCAATTGCCAACTTGGCAGCTACATTAAAACTGATCCCCTCGCCTTGCGTGCCATCACGTAAGGTTGTGTCATAGATACGAACAACAGCTTTAGATCTTTTCATATTCTGGTCTCCAGTTTTTATTGGTTTGATTCAAAGAACAAAAAACCCTCCGTAGTGGAGGGTTTGTTTGTATCTACTTTTTTTATTTGAAACTAGATACTGACAAAAACTCCACTGGAGTGGTTAATAATAATGCCAATAATGTTTGCTATTCTATTCATGAATTATTTTTTATTTCTATTCTGGAATTTTTCCAATGTTACCAAAAGTGGACTTCCAATGAAGATCGAAGAATAAGTTCCAGCAACAACACCAACAAGAAGAGCAAGAGAAAAATCTTTTGTAAGAACTGGTCCTACAAAATATAGAACGAGAAGAGCCATGACAACAGTCAAAGATGTATTTATTGATCTTATAAAGGTCTGATTAACACTTTCTCCGACAATTGTTTCGAAATCTTTTTTCTGTTTTTCACTTCCGTTTATTCTTAGATTTTCGCGAGTTCTATCAAATACCACAATAGTATCGTGAACTGAAAAACCTAGAACAACAAGCAATGCTGTCACAAAAAGAGAATCTATTTCAGTGCCGTAAAATCTCCCTAAATAGGCAAAAAAGCCTGCTGGGATGAGTACATCATGAATAAGAGCAATGACAGCCACAACCCCATATTTCCAAGAAGAAACAGGTCTTGAGACGTGCCTGAATGCAAAAGTGATGAATAGCACTATAGCAAGAATTACCAAGGCTACTGCGTACATAGATTTCCTTTGGAGTTCAGCTCCAAGGATAGGACCCACAGAATCAAAGGTCTTAACAGTTGGATTTTCCCCTCCAAGAGAAAGAGCGGTCAAAACTGAATTTCTTTCAGAATCTGAAAGATTCCTTGTTCTTAAAATGACATCATTACTACCTGAAGCTCTGAGAGAATAATCACCCATATTCAATTGTTCAAGAGCTGGATTTATCTTTGAAGTATCGGGACTTGTAGTGTAGTTCATATCTACTATTACCCCTCCATTGAAATCAATGCCGAGCTTTAGACCAAAAGCAAAAAGCCCGTAGAACGCCAATGCAAAGATAATTGCTGAGAAAGTGTAAAATATTTTTCTGTATTTGATTACTAACATATTATTTATTTTTTGGATCGAGTTTTTTATTTTCTAATGTGTATCCCGAAGAAAAACCGTTGCTGAATAAGAAGCGACTGAATCCTTTTCCAACTTTTGGTGAAATAGCAAAGAGAAATGTTCTTGATACAGTAATTGCAGTGAACATAGAGGTCACAACTCCAATGAAGAATACTAACGCAAAACCTTTTATAAGAGTAGAAGTTGCGAAGTAATAAAGGATCACAGAAGTAATGATCGAGGAAAGGTTTGAATCTCTGATAGAAAGCCAAGCTCTATGAAAACCTTCTTTCATAGCCATTTCCTGTCCATGACCTTTTTTCATCTCCTCTTTCATTCTTTCAAAGATCAAGATATTCGCATCCACAGCCATACCTATCGAAAGTATGAATCCAGCAAGACCTGCTGAAGTAAGTGTTACAGGGATCAACTTGAAGATCGCTAAGTTCACAGCTGTATAAATAGCCAAAGCGATGACTGCAATAAGTCCTGGCAATCTGTACCAAAGGATCAAGAAGAGTGCAATGATGATAAAGCTCATAATTCCAGCAGCCACACTAGCCTTCAAAGCATCACTTCCAAGAGAAGCTCCAATTGATTGACTTCCTATAAGATTGATAGGCACTGGCAAAGCTCCATAGTTCAGATTTCTAACTAATTCTTGAGCTTGTACAGGTGTAAAGTTTCCGTTGATAACAGCTTTTCCGTCACTTATTTGGTCTCTAATGACCGGAGTTGAGATAGGTGTTCCATCCAAGATAATAGCTAGGACCTTTCCTATATTATTTTTTGTGATATCGGCAAATTTTGTCGAACCATCAGAATTGAAAGAAAGTGATACTTGAGGAGCTCCTGTTGTGGAATCAAAAGAAACATCAGCTCGGGCTAGATCTTTTCCTGTGATAGTTGAAGGCTCATATATCTGATCCAATGTGACAGTGCTACTTGATGTAAGCTGTAAATTCTTAGCATCAGGTTTCTCAAGTCTGAATTCAAGAGTTGGAGTTGACCCAATAGTTGCAATAGCTTTATTCAGATCAGTCACACCAGGAAGTTCAACAATGAGTTCATGAAGGGTCTGTCCATTTAAAGAGCCTTTTTCAACTTGAACTATAGGTTCTGAGACTCCAAAAATATTTACCCTTCTCTCAATAGTATCTCTAAGCGCCTGCATAGAACTATCAATATCTGAGGCTGGAATATTTGAGACATCTGCTTGGTAGACAAGATGAGTACCTCCAGAAAGATCAAGCCCAAATTTAAAAGGAAAATTACCAAAGGTTTGACCGTGTTCGGTGGAATATGTGAAATACCCAACAAAAGCTCCAAAAATTAATAGAATTATAGCCCAAAATCTGATTTTATTCATAGGTGCTTATTATACGAATTTAAATAAAATATGCAAAAGAGTAATATTCCGTTGCACCAGGGATACAAATATACAACGATCATCTCATATATTCTCTTACAATCTCTGGATCTACATTAATGAGGTGATCCATACAAAACTTTCCTATCAAGATCAGTAGATCAGAAACTTTCTTTATCCTCTAATTCTCTCTCAAATTTTTCCTTAAGAAACTTAGCTGCTTCAAAATGTGGAATATTGGTATCATTTTTTGGATTCTTTTTCATATAGTCTTTTGCATAATCTAAGATCTTACGTTTGATGAGATCATTCAGATCATAAAGTGAAGAATCATCAAGATGTCCATCATTCCATAACACCTTATGAAGCTCTAAAGGTTTAAAATTCTTTTCCATTAGGTATTCATAATGAGAGGTCTGTGTTTCAAATAATTCTTCAGGATTGATCTCCGTGTCAGAAAATTCAAGTGAATATTTTTTTTCATCATCCTCGTCTTCGTCATCAATCCTCATTATCAACGCATAAGCTAGATCAATATCATAAGGTAATATCCTTTCATATATCCTCTTTCTATCTTCTGCATCAAGATAGCCAGATTTGATCTTATCTACAAAAAATCTATCCATCACCATTTGCAGATTTGTAAAATTGTCCCATCCGCTTGAATCATCTTTTTCAATAACAGACATAGAAGAAATATCATACCCACTGACCTAAGCATGATGAAGTGCTGCTAAAACATCTTCAACACTGTCGTTTTTTACAGCATCCAAGATCCTCTCGAGATACCATTTTTCTCCCTCTTGGCCCTCTATACCATCATAAATATTGAATTCTGACATGATCGAATGGTTTTAATTTTAAATTAGATCGTCCCTTATTCCCCTTAGATCACTTCTTCTCTGAGGTCCTGTCATCTCGGATACTTTAACATCCATATCTGTAAACCCTTCATTTTTAAGAACATCGATCTTTTCTATAAAAGAAGGAACGCACTGCTGTAGATCTTTTCCATCTATGACCAAATTATTTCCACCAATTAAAATTTTTTTAACTCCAAGTCCCTCAAGAGATACAATAAACATAGCTGTATTTGTTTCTACCAAAGAATTCTCATCAGAAAGATCGTAGTCACGATATTTTCCTAATCCTTCGTATGTGCTCTTACTAAATATAGGATAAGGTCTTTGTTTCATTGTTCTTTGCAAATAAATAGGCTTAGCCAGTATTCCAAGATCCTCATCCAAAATTCCAAAGATCTTCTTAATATTATCGAAATCTGTTTTATCTTCAAGAAAAAAAATAGGAGGAGAATTACGAGATCTTAAAAGTCTGAGCATAGGCTTTTTTATTCTTTCTTCATAATCATTGGTGATCCAGTCTGCGTGTATAAAGATCCTTACAAGTCCATTGTGTTCCTTGATATCTTCTTTGAGTCTTTCTATCTGCTGTTCATCAAGATCCTCATACTCCAAAACCTTTCCTTCCGGAACCATTTCTATGTTCTGATCCAAAGATTCAGGGGTTTTATTTATCATTTTTCAACTCCTCAATAGATCTCTCAAAATCCTCTTTCGGTTCCCAGCCCAACAAAAATTTTGCCCGAGTAATATCAGCCAAAGTATCATGAGGTTCAATTCGCGCTGCAATAAATTCGTACTCACCTCCGATCATTTTAGCGATATCAAGTACACTATGATTTTTCCCCGTTCCTATATTCATAACTTCCCCTTTGCCAACTCTGTCACTTTCCATTGCCAAGATATTCGCACGAACAACATCCCTGACATGAGTGAAATCTCTTGTCTGCATTCCATCGCCAGTGATTGTCATAGGTTTTCCTTCCCTTTTTTGTTTCAAAAAATGAGCAATAACTAAAGCGTAAGCTCCTTCGTCAGCCTGACGAGGACCATAAACATTAAAATATCTAAGAGATACCGTTTCTATCCCAAAAATCTCTGACCATAACCTACATAGATGTTCTCCAACATATTTTTGCAATCCATAAGGACTCTTTGGCTGAGGAAGCATTGCCTCATCAAGAGGCATTGTTTTTTGATCCCCGTAAGCAGCACTTGAAGCAGAATAGATCACTCTTTTCACACCTGACCTTTGAGATGCGATCAAGACATTTTGTGTACCTGTAATATTTACTTCGGCTGTTTCTACAGGATTATCAATTGAATATTGAACACGAGGTAAAGCAGCGAAATGGAACACATACTCCACACCAGAAAATATAGGCATTATCTCATCAAGTTTTCTTATATCAGCTTTATGAAAAATAGATCTTGGATTTACATTTTCTAATTTACCGCCAGAAAGGTCATCTATAATATGTACTTCAAATCCTTTCTCGACCAAAGCATCTACTGCATTTGATCCAATAAAACCTGCTCCACCTGTAACAATTATTTTTTTCATCTTTTTATTTTAAACTTATTTATATTCCCTGCCTAGATAAAAGTGTTTTGATCGTCTTGAGTGCAATGATCAGATCAAGCAGAAGTGATCTGCGTTTAATATAGAAAAGATCATAGGAAAGTTTATTCTTTGTTTCAGCGACACCTATACCATGATGAGGATGCTCACCATATATCTGAGCCCAACCTGAAAGCCCAGGTTTTATAATGTGTCTCACTCCATAATATGGGATCTGGAGTTCATACTCACTGACTGCTTTTGGAAATTCTGGACGAGGACCAATGAGAGAGATATCACCCCTTAGAACATTCCAAAGTTGAGGAAGCTCATCGAATCTGGACATTCTTAAAAATTTTCCAACTCTTGTCACTTTATTTTGTTTTTCACCTTTCCATTCACCATTATCATCAAAAAGCATAGTACGGAATTTTATCAACCTGATCTTTTTACCAAATTGACCCACCCTCTCCTGAAATGAAAAAAGAGTTCTATTTCCCTCAAATAATTCTGCTACATATATAAACGGATAAAAAAATAATGAGATCAAAAGGAGAGGAATGGAGATAAAAATATCCATCAACCTCTTCAAAATGTCATAGACCTCTCTTGGGGTTGCACTGATATGTTCAAGAAACCAACTATAATCCAAAAGTGAGATAGGAACTCTATCAAAGACCTCTTCATACAAGTCATGCATCTCCAAAAAAGTGATCCTAGAAAAGATCAGATCATAAAAATTGGGAAGAAAAGCAGAGATCTTTTGATCCACAGAATCGACGATCAAGATTTTTACTTTCTCATTCGATATCTTTTCAAGCACATCCTTATTAAAATCTAAACCATGTTCCTCAGTATCGATCCTTTGGATGATCCTAAAATTGTATCTAGGATTTTCATTTATCTCTTTTTCTAGGAGAACAGCTTCAGCTCCGCGAGCAATAAGCAAAGCATTCTCCTTTTCTCTTGAAAAGAAAAGATCCAATGCGAGCATCCTCCAAGAAAAAAGAAGCAAAAAAGAAACTACTATGTATATAAATAGTATGGTCTTAGGAGACACCCCAAAGAAAGGTGTAAAATAAAAGAAAATGATCGCAATTATTGCATTAAAGATCTCCGAATTGAAAAGTAGCTCTGGTATTTTCTTGACGAGTATTGAACGATGCTTCTCATACAAGCCCGCGATAAAAAAAGATAAGATAGTGATCGCAAATATAAAACTCCACGATTGGAGATTCAACAATAAGGTCTCAGCTGTTGGAATTTCAAAAGATCTTAAATACAGAGATAGGAAAAGAGCCAAAAAGAGACATATTAAGTCGCCTATCAGAAGAATTAGTGGCTCCCTTTTATTTGTCGAAAGCATTGGTAATATATACTACAATATTTAACAGATGGTGAATAGCAGTTATTAAATAATAAGAAAAACCTAAATGGAACCCAAAAGAAAAAAAATACTCTATGTCATCACAAAATCCTCCCCTATGGGAGGTGCCCAAAAAGCAGTATTTGAAATATCAATGGCTTTTAAGGACAAATTCGATATTGCCGTTGCAGCAGGAGGAGATGGAGAACTATTTGAGATCTTAAAAAAAGAAAATATAAAGACTTTCAAGATCGGCGGACTTGGTAGAGATGTAAAGATACTGAATGACCTTAGTTCTTTTATCTCTATTTACAAGATCATTAAAGAATTCAAGCCTGACATAATTCATTTACATAGTCCAAAGGCAGGAGGACTTGGAGCTGTTGCAGGAAAACTTATTGGGGTTAAAAAGATAGTATATACCGTACATGGTTGGCCTTTTATGGAAGAAAGACCTTTCTGGCAGAAAAAACTACTTGAGTATTTTTCTTTTACAACTTCTATGCTTTGCGACAAGATCATCGTTCTTTCATTCAAAGAGAAAGCTCAAATAAAATTTTGGCATTTCATCACTTCAAAAGTATTTGTCATCAAGAACGGAATAAAAGAATTTGATCTTTTAACAAAAGAAAATGCAAGACAGGAAATCTCAAAAATATATGGAAGGAATCTACCAGAGGATACTTTTTGGGTTGGTACAATTGCAGAGCTCACAAAGAACAAGGGTTTGAAATATTCTATAAAAGCCTTGTCAAATATGGATATTTTGTACTTTGTTATTGGGGAAGGAAATGAACGAAAGGAATTAGAGGATCTTATAGAAAAAAATAATTCAAGGAACATCTTTCTTTTAGGAAAGATAGATGATGCAAAAAAATATATGAGAGCCTTTGATGCCTTTCTCCTTCCTTCTTTAAAGGAGGGATTACCCTATGTACTACTTGAAGCAGGATTAGCTGAAGTACCAATTATCTCGACTAACGTAGGAGGCATCCCAAACTTGATAGAAAATAACAAAGAAGGAATATTGATCGGATCACAAGATACACGACAAATAGAAAAGAGTATTCTATCTTTAATGAAAGATACAGAAAAAAGATCTACTTTTTCAAAGAATTTAAAAAGAAAGATACTGTCTGAATACAGTCTAGAGAAACAGATGTCAGAGACTTTAAAGCTCTATTCAGATTAGGTACTAGATACCCAAGAATTCATTCCTCATAGCTTCTTTGTTCGCAACACGGGAATACCTCCTCATTCCCATAAGCACTCCAAGCGATGCAAAACAGATCATCATGTTCGAGCCTCCATAACTTACAAAAGGAAGGGGTATTCCAGTCACGGGCATTAGTCCTATATTCATTCCAACATTTATAAAAAAGTGAGACATCAAAAAGATCGCAACTCCTACCCCATAAAGTGACTCAAAATTACTTTCACTTCTTGAGGCAATAGAAAGGACCCTAAATATAACAAGTGCAAAAGAAGCACAGATAAAAAGTACTCCAACATATCCCCATTCTTCAGAAAAGGCTGCGAAAACAAAGTCTGTCTCATATTCTGGTAGAAAGTTCAGTCTGGATTGAGTACCAAAGCCGATCCCCTTTCCCAATAATCCTCCAGACCCTACAGCAACCATTGATTGATAGGCGTTGTATCCACTTCCACGAATATCTGCTAAAGGATGGATAAAGTTCAATATCCTCTGTTTTTGGTATTCATGAAAACCAAAATTCCAGAGAAGCAGAAAAGCTACTGTTCCTCCAACAAAGACTGTCATCAAATGTTTTTTTGAGATACCAGAAAAAAGGACCATACCGAACCAAATACAAAAAATAACAATTGCAGAACCAAAATCAGGCTGAAGAAGGACTATAAAAAAGATAATGAAAGCATATATTCCTGAAATAATGATATGTTTTATATTTGCAATTTCTACATGCCTTTTAGAAAAATATTTAGCCAAAACAAATATCAAAGAGAATTTAGCAAGATCCACAGGCTGAAAAGAAAAACCTCCAAGTGAGAACCAGCTTTTTGCTCCATTGACCTTACTACCAAGTAAGAACAGAACGCATAGAAAAAATATAGACAAAAGATACAAGAATACAACTGGTCCTGTTTTTCTCATAAAACGAAAATCCAAAAAACTCAGTCCAAAAAATACCAAGATCGAAGCGATCATCCATGAAAGTTGGCGAGTAAAAAGCTGACTTTGCCCTGTAAAAGAATTCAAGGTAGTAAGACTTGCAACAAGGAGAGGAAAAATACCCAAAAGCAACAGATAATCTACAGATATTTTCTTAAAGATATCCTTAAGCATTTTAGAATGAATTTTGGAGCAAGAAAATTTGAGTTTTATTTGGGATGTCAGAAAAAGGAGAACTCCAAGCAAAGAATATCTGTTTAGTTCCTTGAGACGGAATACTGTTGATGAAGGTCTGAGAAGCAGCGATCACATTTTCATTCTTATCATAAACAAGTCCAATGGCTTTTATATTTGTAACAGTATGGACTTCATTGTTAACAATATTTGCTTCGAGAACAGGAGCTGTATCAGTTGCTGTAAAACCTTTATTATCAACACCTAAATTTGCTTCTGGATAAACTCCTTTCTGCCAATCAACATTATCTGAGATAGCAAAAGACACTGATTGAGGAATTCTTGTACCTGTATCAAGTCCATATTCAAAGACAGGAAAAACTCTTCCTGGGGGGATGACGGTAGTTCCATCTTTTTCTGTAAGCAATACATTATCTTCACCATAAAGTTTGAAAGAATATTCTGCCTTGGTTGAAAAAACACCTTGATTTGGATTCTCAACAAGAGCAAAAACATTATATCTTCCGTCAGATATCTTAAAGATCCTAGTGTAATAAACTATCGGTTGTTTTGAATCAAAAGAACAGACCTTTGAGCATGGACCTCCGCAATCCACCCCTTCTTCTCCTTGATTTTGAATACCATCTGAACAAGTCATTGGCTTATTAGCAAAATGTAGATAGGTTGGTATACCAAAAGCTAAGGCCAATATTATTATAAAGACTCCAGCAATAGTTAATTGTCTCTTTGAACTCCAAGAAAGCATTTTGTAATTATAGTGTATTGAATGGAAAGTGGAAAGCTAAGCCATTTCTAATAATAAATATTAGATACGCAAAATAACTCACCTATTGAAGTGAGTTGTTAAATTATTTTTTTAGATATTTAGATAAATACTTAGTTCCGGCGACTACCTACTTTCCCCGTCCAATATGAGAGTATCATCGGCTCTAGAGGGCTTAACTTCTGTGTTCGGAATGAGAACAGGTGTGACCCCTCCGATAAATCACCAGAACTAAAAATTCATCT
>CAZKTY010000021.1:0-13102 GCA_964555825.1 uncultured Candidatus Saccharibacteria bacterium | reverse complement strand
GCCTTGACCTTGTCCTTTTGTGATAATTGCATGTTCATATGTAATATTCTACCACTAGAATAAATTTCAATCCAATCTTATTTTCTTCAGTTCCATCCTTTTTTGCGCAAAATCCGGAATTGTCATCGCTACTTGATCCCAAAATCTTTGGGAGTGATTGAACTCCTTAATATGACAAAGCTCATGAACAACAAGATAATCTGCCAAATAATGAGGCAATAAGAATATTTTGTAGCTAAAATTTAGGTTTCCTTTACTAGAACAACTTCCCCACCTTGTTCTTTGAGCTTTTATTTTTACAGATCCATATTTTAGATCGTAAAATTGATTGAAATATTCAAGACGATCGATCACAAGTTCTAAAGCCTTTTCCTTGTAAAGGATCAATTCTTTTTTCCCTTTAATATTCTTTGAACGAGACTTCCTCCTTTTTCTTACTATTCTGAACCATCTGATCATTTTCAATCAAAATTAATCAAACATTACACTTAGATAATCATTAATAGTGTTCTGATCCAAGTCATAAAAATTTTTACCCTCACTGTGAAGCCTAGTTGCAAGATCAACTCCTACAAACCTCCAGTGCCAAGGTTCGTATTCGTAATAGGCATTACTTTTTGGATACGACAAGATAAATCCATATTTGTATGCATTACTTGTCAGCCAATTATATTCTGGAGTCTGATCAAATTTATTAAAGGTATCTTTTACTACTGGTGTAGTAAAATCCAAAGCCGTTCCTAGTTGATGTTCCGAATATCCTTGATCAGCAGAGAATGAATTTGCAGTTCCTGCTCCGTAGGTAACTTTATAACTTGATTTCAAAAGTGATTGAGTTCCGAATGACCTATAGGCGGAGATAACTTGTAAGTTGAGTCCTGCTGACTGCTGATCAGCTAACAATCTCATCAGATATGAAGAGATCTGTGTATTTATCTGAAGGGCACTATTCTTATTGTAAAGAAAAGATGAATCAACATTTGTGAGCGAAGCGGGTTTGTAATTCTCATTCAAAAAATATACTTTGGAATATTTTTGGAGGAGCTGGGTATCAACTTTGCTTAATCTAAGTAAAGTACCAGCAACATCAGATATCTTTCCTGCTTGTTCCGAATAAACAGCACTGCTATTTTGGACAGCTTGAGCTGCGCTATCTAGTATTGAATTTTGATTTTGAACATCAGCTAAACTCTTCTGAATTGAGTCTATCTTTGACTGTAGATCAGTTGAAACTTGTTTTAACTGACTTGAAAGCTGGTAATTCCTGTATTCAGCATATCCAACAACAGCAGAGATCAAGACCAGCAAAAATATGATCTTTAGTAGTTTCTCTTTTGCAAACCTTTTTAAAAAGTCTGTATTCATATTTAAATTCTATCATGGTTCTCATGTTACAATTAACTAGCAGCATAAATAGCATTAAAAATTTAGCCATCAACAGTACATGAAGACAGTGATCCATCTTTCAGATCTGCATTTTGGAAAAGTAGACACAAAAAGGATAAATCCATTAATTGACCAGATATCTAAAATAAAGCCAGACCTGATAGTAGTGTCTGGCGATTTTACTCAGCGCGCAACAGAAAAAGAATATAAAGCAGCAAAGAAATTCTTAGGGAAATTAAAATATCCTGTCTTTGTTGTGCCAGGAAATCACGACATTCCACTTTTCAATATTTATCAGAGATTTGTCTCTCCTTTTAAGAAATATACTAAGTTCATATCTTCTGATCTAGCTCCTTTTTATTGCGATGAAAATATTGCCGTAGTTGGCATCAATTCTGTAAGAAGATATACGATCACTTCAGGAAGGATAAGTAAAAAACAGATCCGTACAACAGCAAACATACTTGATAGTCTCGATCCTAAATTGATCAAGATAGTAGTTTGTCATCATCCTTTCGACCTGCCTCATAGTGCAAAGACCATAAAAAAACATACTCATAAAGTAGTTGCTCATTCGAAGTCTGCAATGAAGCATTTTTCTGATAAAAAAGTTGATGTATTTTTATCAGGACACTTACATTTAACTCATATCGGAGATACTAAAAAACGTTACAAGATCAAGAATTACGGAGGACTGATAATACAAGCAGGAACTGCGACTTCCAGCCGTACAAGAAGTGAACCCGTCTCATTTAATGTATTAAAGATCAAAAGACCTTTTATAAGAGTAGAAAATTATGTAGGTGAGGAATTAAGTCCAGAGTTCGTATTAAGATCAACTCAAAATTTTAAGAATAGTGAAGAAGGCTGGAAAACAGTTTAAATTATAGATATCAATTTAAATAAAAAACACTCATTTTTATGTGAGTGTTTTTTAAGAGATTATTTACCAGCTTTCTTTGGCTTCTTTTTCTCTTTCTTATGTGATTCTCCTTTTGCCATAGTGTTTGAAATTATTCTTCTAATGTACAAATTATATCACGTAATTATATTTTAAAGAGACAACTTTAAAATAAAAACTATTGATCTTGCCAGACCTCAAAAGCTTCATCTGCTTCCATTCCCTTTTCATCTACCATTTCCTGAATTTCCATTGCTTCATCGAAACTTAGATCATTTTCTTTTGCAATAATGTATATATCTTCTGACATGTTTTTTACTAATTAAAAATAATTAGAACAGTATATAAATGTTTTTTGAAAAGGCAAGTAAAAACTGAGAAGTTTTTACTCTTTTTGAAATTAATCTAACATAAGTAAATCAAGATAGGTTTATTCTAGAGTGGACCCAAGCGGACTCGAACCGCTCACCTCCTCAGTGCAAATGAGGCGCTCTACCAGATGAGCTATGGGCCCAAAATTAGGATATTTTGAGGCAAAATTGCACTAAAAACTACCTAAACACAAACATTTTAACTTATTTATCCGAAATCGCAAGGTCTAAAGATAGATAATAAAAAAATAACCGCCTTTTTAGGACGGTTGTTATATTACAGTCATTCAATACTACTTAGGAAAACCTGCTGTCCGAAGAAATGATCCGCTGAATTTATCCCCTGTAGGCGAAGGATTTTCCCTTTGGCTCTTAGCAAGTTCTGCCTTGCTAAGCTGGGTTATTTTCTTGCCGGCACACTGACGGAGGTCAAAGTCCTCTTTTGGGATCGGAGAGTTGGTTTTTTTCAGGACCCCAGAAGGCTGGATCTGTACGTGGAAGCAGCCGTTGATGTGTCGAACGAAAGCGACTGCCATGCCCTTGAATCCGCTCGCTTTGTCATAGATCTCAGTGCCGAGGATCTCGAAAGGTATTTCAACTTCCTCAAACATTGCTCCAGTGACCTCAAGGCGTTCAAGTTCCATGGCGATCTTGTCCACAGGGCCACCGTCCGCATTGAGCCCTTTTGGCTGAAAAAGGTATGTAACTACTTTGCCCATATTACAGAGCCAGTGAGTGAGCATTCCTTGCAAGCCAGTGGCTTTGTCACGACACGGTATCCCAAGTTTAACTACTCTAATTTTCATAACGTTATTTAGCTGGTTAAAACTCTGTTCTGGCTTATACAGCCATTGAATTTCTGAATTTTGGTTATTTTAGAGAACAGAGAAAAATTCAATCTAAAAATAGATTTACACAAAATATTAGATATGTCAACTATTTTAAAATAACATCTATAGAAGATTATTTCCCTACAAGAGCAAGCTCAACAAGATGTTCTAAGAGTTCAGGAAATGATGAACCAACGGAGTTTATTGCTTTTGGAAGAAGAGATGCTTCTGTAAGACCAGGTAGTGTATTTATTTCAAGTATGAATATTCCTCTTCTTGGAGTGATAATAAAATCTGATCTTGAGTAATGCCTTGCACCGATCGCTTTATGTGCCAAAGCTGCCATCTTCTGGATCTCTTCACTTTCTTCCCTTTTGAAATTTCCTGGACAGATCTCATCTGCACCTTCAGTGCTGCTGTATTTTGATTCATAATCAAAGAAATTTTGATTGGCCTTAGGTACGATCTCAATCGGCAAAAGAGAATATGTTTCTTTACCTCTAAAATCATCTAGTACTCCACAGGTTCCTTCTTTTCCTTTTATGAATTCTTCGATTATTGCTTCATCATCGCTTTCAAAAGCTTTTTTCAAACCCTCATCAATTTCTGAGATCTTATATACTTTTGATGTTCCAACAGAAGATCCTCCTTTTACTGGCTTAATAACTGAAGGCTGAGGAAAGGTTCTGAATATCTCTGCTGCAAGACCTGGATGATAATCTTTTTTATTGTAGACCTTATGGTATGGGGTCTTTAGTCCATGCTTCTTAAAGAAATCCTTAGCAAGAGCTTTGTTCATTCCCACAGCTGAAGCTAAAGCTTTAGAACCTGTGAATGGGATCCCGATAGATTCAAGAATTCTCTGAACAGTGCCGTCTTCTCCATACTGACCATGCATTGCATTGAAAACAACATCAGCGATCTTACTTATGTCGTGTGGGTTAAAAGGAACACCTTTAACATTCCATACACCATCAGGATCAATATAAACATCTATTGCCTCATACTTTTCTGGAAGATTTTTTAGGACGCTTGCTCCAGTCTTAAGAGAGACCTCATGCTCTGTTGAAGGACCACCTCTTAATACTGCAACTCTTTTTTTCATACTACATAGTTTATACCTTTTACTTTTAAAACCAAAATATTAAAAGTTCAGAAATGACTTCCCTCGCTTTTTTTTGTGAAAAGCAATTGCAAATCTATGAGCTTCACTGTTAGCTAAGATTATATCTTTATTATATTTGGATATTAGATCCTTGTCTCCCAGTATCTCTCTTGCTTTATGAGTCTCATCTTTGACTACAGAGACAACTGGTATAGTGATCCTTAGTCCATTTAAGATACTTTCCGCTGCATTTTTCTGGGCAATACCTCCATCAATAACAATAAGCTCTGGATAAGTCCATTCTGGATGATTGAATCTGCGTGAGATTATCTCTTTTAAAGAAGCTGTGTCATTTGACCCTTTTACAGATCTAATATTGAATTTTCTATAAGAAGATCTATCAGGTTCTCCATCTTTTAGTACAGTCATCACTCCCACCATATTTTCTCCAGACATATGAGCTATGTCATATGACTCAATTCTGAATGAAAGATCAGAATAATTTGTTTTAAGATAATCAGATTTTATGAGAGAGACATCATTGATATGTTTGAGAGCATATATTTTATTTTTGATCTCTGATGCCTTTTCAAATTCTTCTGATTTTGCAAAACGATCCATATCTTTCTCAAGATCACCAACAAGTTTTTTTGTATTGCCAGAAAAAATAACTTTTAAGTATTTTAATGTCTTTGCATATTCTGTCTTTGATATTTTTCCAGCACACATGCCAGGACAAAGACCAATAGAATAATTAAAACAGGGCTTGCCTTTCATTTTGCATTTCTCATCTCTCCATGGGAATATTCTACGAATTATCTTCAAAGCCTCTTTAAACTGAGAACCATTCGGATATGGACCATATACAGATGATATTTTATTGCCATTAGCCGACAGAGAATCAAAATCAATATCTTTTTTGCGAATTATTAGTATTCTAGGGAAATCTTCTTTTGTGATGACAATACAGTTAAAGCTTTTATCATCTTTTTCTTTTGTGTTATATATGGGTCTAAACTTTTTTATAAGATCTGCTTCCAAAAGCAATGCTTCTAGCACTGAATCAGTCTTTGTAAAATCGATGAATTTAGCTTCCTCGATCATTTTTACTAAAAGAGCTCCTCTTGTTGATATCAGATCTTTAGAAAAATAACTCTTAGTTCTGTCTCGAAGAGACGTTGCTTTGCCAATATATATCGGCTTTTTATTTTTATCTAAGAAAAAATATACCCCAGGGGAATCCGGTAATTTTTTTTCTTTTATGATCGAAATATTCATATGTTTACAAGATCTTTTTTAAGTATTGACCTGTGTATGATTTTGCATTGTTTGCCACTTCTTCAGGAGTTCCTTTCGCAACAATATTTCCTCCGCCCTCTCCGCCCTCTGGACCTATATCAATTATATAGTCTGCCGATTTGATAAGATCAAGATTGTGTTCAATAACAACAACCGTATTTCCTCTATTCACTAATTTCTGCAGGATCTCAATGAGTTTTTTCACATCTTCATAATGGAGACCTATTGTTGGTTCATCAAGAAGATAGATCGTCTTATGAAGATTTGGTCTGTAAAGTTCCGAAGAGATCTTTACTCTTTGAGCTTCTCCTCCTGAAAGAGTTGTTGCTGATTGTCCAAGTTCAAGATATCCAAGTCCTACCTCTTGGAGAGTACTTAATCGGTCATATATTGATGGAATATCCTCAAAGAAACTTAGAGCTTCCTCTACTGTCATTTTTAGGACATCATGAATATTTTTCTTCTTATATTTTATTTCAAGGGTTTCTTTCATGAAGCGTTTGCCATTACATACATCACAAGTAACATACACTGTCGGTAAAAAATGCATCTCAACCTCGATCATTCCATTTCCTTGGCAAGTCTCACATCTTCCACCTTTAACATTGAAAGAAAATCTATTTGCTTTCCACCCTCTGACTCTAGCTTCACTTGAAGCAGCAAAAAGATCTCGAATATGTGTCCACGCACCTGTGTATGTTGCAGGATTCGATCGTGGGGTTCTTCCGATCGGTGACTGGTCGATAAGAATAGAACGACCTAAATATTCTGTACCACTGAAAGACGAACAGTTATAAACTTCTGCAGAACGATATTTTCTCTCAAATCTAGCTTGAAGATTTTTATGAAGGATCTCATAAACAAAAGAAGACTTACCTGAACCTGATACTCCTGTGATCGCAACAAATCTGCCTAAAGGAACATCAACATTCATATTTTTTATATTGAATATCTTTCCTCCAGCAATTTTTAATTTTCCTTTATCCTGATCTCGTCTTTTTTCTGGCACATCAACTTTTTCTTCCTCTCGAAGATAAGCAAGTGTAAGTGAGCCAGAATTATTTTTCTTAGCAGTCAAGAGATCATCGAGATATCCAGAAACAACGACCTCACCGCCAGCAATTCCTGCTCCAGGACCAATATCAACAATAAAATCTGAAGAATACATAGTATCTTCATCATGCTCTACCACAAGAATAGTATTTCCAAGGTCTCTAAGATGAAGTAGTGTCTTGATAAGCCTGCTGTTATCTCTTGAATGAAGACCAATAGTTGGTTCATCTAGCACATACAGAGCTCCCACAAGACCAGAACCAAGCTGTGAAGCAAGGCGAATTCTCTGAGCTTCACCTCCAGACAAAGTATTTGCTCTTCTATCTAATGAAAGATATTCAATACCTACATCGATCATGAATTTCAATCTGGCTTGTATTTCTTTTATTACAACTTTTGAGATCTCTTTATCTCGAGAGGTTAAAGGAAGTCCACTAAAAAAATCCTGAGCTTTTTTTATGGACATTTTTGTAAGATCTACGATATTTATTTTTTCATTTCCTAAAAAGACATGTAGTGCTTCTGGTCTAAGTCTTGCTCCATTGCAAACAGGACAAACCTCATTACTGAAGAAATGTCTTGTGCCTAGACCATTACATTCTTCACAAGCACCATATGGAGAGTTGAAAGAAAAAAGTCTTGGCTCAACTTCTGGGTATGAAAATCCATCATATGGACACATGAATTTTGAGGAGATAAGTTGATTTTCATGTGGAGTAACAATGCGAAGCAGTCCTTCAGATTGTTCTAAGGCCTTTTCGATAGCTTCATTCATTCTTTCTTTGAAACCTGTAGAATTTTCTTCTAATTCAGAAAGAAAGAACTCATCTACAAGAACATCAATATCGTGTTTTTGATTCTTTGAAATATCGATTCGCTCTCTAAGTTTCATTACTTCGCCATCTACCATGACCTTTTCATATCCTTTTCCTAAAAGATCGTAAAGAAGCTGATAATATTCTCCTTTTCTTCCAAGAACTACTGGAGCATAGATCCCAAAGGTCAGTTTGTTAAATTCAACGCCCATAACTTTTTTACTATGTTCCTTTGTATCTATCTTTCTAACAATGTCATAAATAGATTCTATGATCTCTTCCTTTGAAAGTTTTTTTATCTCTCTTCCACAAGTAAGACAGTGAGGTTTTCCAATACGTGCATAGAGAATTCTCATGTAATCATATATTTCTGTAATAGTTGCAACAGTTGATCTTGGATTATTCGAACGGGACTTTTGATCAATAGATATTGCTGGCGATAATCCAGATATCTCATCTACATCAGGTTTCTGCATTTGTCTTAAGAATTGCCTTGCGTAAGAAGAAAGTGATTCAACGTATCTTCTTTGTCCCTCCGCAAAAATAGTATCAAACGCAAAAGATGACTTTCCTGAGCCAGAAAGACCAGTAACAGCTATCATTTTGTTGCGAGGCATTTCTACACTTATATCCTTCAAATTGTGGGTCCTTGCGCCCTTTACAACAATTTTTTCTATATTGTCTGGAAGTTTATGTATGTGTTTTTTATTTTCTTTTTCCATAAAATTTATATCAGCTGTATTTTGCCCATGTAGCAAAATAAGACCCTATTTGGGCCATTGGGTAACAGTATAGCAGATTTAGATACTTTGACAAAAGTTTAATACTATTTTGATGTTTTTTTCTTACTGACAATGAGTTCAGGATATTTCTCATATATCGCCTTAATCTCATCTCTTAATATAGCAGCTGTCTCAAAATCCAATTCCTTCACAGCTTTATCCATTTGTTTTTCTTTATCTTTTAGGAATTCTCTTGGATTTTTTTCATATAATACTTTATCAACCGATAATAGATCCTCGATCGTTCTTTCCCTCTCACTTTGAATTGTCTCAGTTATATCTTTGATCTTTTTTATGATCGTCTTTGGAGTGATCTTATTCTTCTTATTGTAAGCGATCTGGATATTTCTTCGGCGTTCTGTCTCTCTTATGGCATATTCCATTGAACCAGTCATACGGTCTGCGTAGAGTATGACTTTTCCTTCGGTATTTCTAGCAGCTCTTCCAATGATCTGTATGAGTGAAGTTTCAGATCGAAGAAACCCTTCTTTATCCGCATCAAAGATACCGATCATTGATACCTCTGGCAGATCCAAACCCTCTCTAAGAAGATTAACTCCTATCAATATGTCAAAAGTTCCTTTTCTAAATTCTGTAAGGATCCTTATTCTATCTAGTGTCTGAATATCGCTATGCAAATATTCAGCTTTGATACTCTTTTCTTTCAAAAACTCTGACAGGTCTTCTGCCATTTTCTTTGTTAAGGTCGTTCCTATTACTCTAAATCCATTCTTTATTTCTTTTTTTGCTCTTTCAAGGAAATCTTTTATTTGCCCAGGATACTTACCACCTGAAATAACAGGCATCAAAATAATTTCAGGATCGATCAATCCTGTGGGTCTAATGACCTGTTCAACAACTTGAGAACTATTCTCTTTTTCAAATTTTCCTGGAGTAGCGGAAGTAAAGACTACTTGACCAACCCTCTCCTCAAATTCCTCAAATCTTAGAGGTCTGTTATCACAAGCTGAAGGAAGTCTAAAACCATAATCCACAAGGTTTTTCTTTCTTGAAGCGTCACCTGCATACATTCCTCCTATCTGAGGAATCGTCACGTGCGATTCATCAATTATTGTTAGAAAATCAGGTTTGCCATCTTTTGGCCTTGGAAAATAAGACAAGAGTGTATCAGGAGCTTCTCCTTTGGCTTTGCCAGAAAAATGTCTTGAATAATTTTCAATACCGTTGCAATAACCGACCTCTCTAATAAGAGCAAGATCATAATTTGTTCTACGTTTTAATCTTTCTGCCTCTATTATCTTTCCTTCTTTTTCAAGTTCTTTTAGTCTTTCATTCAGTTCTTTTTTTATACTTTCAATAGCCTTTTTTTGCTGATCTTCATCTGTAATAAAATGTTTTGCTGGAAATAAGAAAAATGCTTTTTCATCGCTTATGATCTGTCTTGAAATTGCATCTAGTTTCTGAACAGATGAAATGATTTCTCCTTCAAAACTTATTCTGAATATTATTCTTTCACTCACAGGCATTACTTCCAGATAATTGCCTAAAGCTCTAAAGAGTCCAGGTTTCAGGTCTGCATTAGTTCTTTCGAAATGAAGAGAAATAAGTTTTCTAGCTAGATCATTTCTTCCGATCTTTTGACCTGTCTCTATCTTTAGATTCACTTTTTCATATTCTTCAGGCGATCCCAATCCATATATACATGAGACAGAAGCAACAACTATGACATCTTTTCTGGTCAAAAGAGCCTGTGTTGATGCATGACGGAGACGTTCTATTTCTTCATTTATCTGCGCTTCTTTTTCTATATAAGTATCAGAATGAGCCATATATGCCTCAGGTTGATAGTAGTCATAGTAGGAAACGAAATAATGGACAGCATTTTCTGGAAAGAATTCTTTGTACTCTTGAGCAAGTTGAGCTGCCAATGTTTTGTTGTGAGCAATAACAAGAGTTGGTTTTCCAACCTTCTTAATGATATTGGCCGCTGTAAATGTCTTACCTGATCCAGTCACTCCTAATAGGGTCTGGAATCTTTGTCCTTCTTTTATCCCTTTAATTAAAGCCTCAATGGCCTTTGGTTGATCGCCAGCAGGAGCATATTTTGATTCAATTTTGAATTCCATTGTTCAACTATACAAAAAAAATGAGTACAGTGCCATCCGAAGTAGAACATCGACAGATATATTTTAACAGTGATCAATAAAAAACTAAACCGTTTCTTGTGATCTTTTGTATAAAGAAAAGAACTTTTCTTTATACTCATCAAATTTTTCATCCAAAATTGACAGTCTAATATTTTCTACAAGGTTAGTAATGAAATATAAATTATGAATGGAAGCTAGAGTTGCAGCTAACATTTCTTTGGCTCTGAATAAATGAGACAGATAAGCTCTAGTGTAATTTCTACATGTATAACAATTACAACTATCATCTATTGGAGAAAAATCGTTTATATATTTACTATTCAAAATATTGGTCTTTCCATATTTTGTATATAAACCTCCATTCCTTGCATTCCTTGTTGGAGCAACACAATCGAAAAGGTCACATCCATTCTCTATTCCATAGAAAAGATCCTCAGGCTCGCCTATACCTAAAAGATGTTTTGGTTTTTCTTCTGGTAGGATCTCATTGACCCATTTAACTGCATTTTTCATGTCTTCCTTAGCAAAAGATCCTCCAATGCCAAATCCATCGAAATCTAGAGCGCCAATGAATTTTGCACTTTCTTTTCTTAGATCTTCATGCCTTCCTCCTTGGACGATCCCAAACAAAGCCTGCTTCTTTGAATTATCTTTTGACCTATGATATTCAAGAGATTGTTTTGCCCATCTATGGGTTCTATCCAAAGATTGCCCTTGATAATGAACAGACTCAATTGGTGAGGTACATTCATCAAAAGCAAATATAATATCTGCACCTATATTATGCTGGATCTCAATTGACCTCTCAGGAGTGAAATAATGAGCAGAACCATCAATGTGAGAACGAAAAGTAACCCCATTATTATCAATTGTCGCAAGTTTTGGTTTTTCCTCAGTATCAACATCCGGAGAACTTCCAAGTAAAAGTTCTGCTGGTAATTTTGTTAACTTGCCTAAACCCTTTCCATAAGCTGCACCTAAAGAAAAGACCTGAAAACCTCCTGAATCAGTCATCGTTGGACCACTCCAGTTCATCCACTTCTGAATACCTCCGGCATCCTTGATGATCTTGTCTCCTGGCTGTAGATAAAGATGATAAGTATTTGCAAGAACAACTTGTGCTCCGAGATCTTTTACTTGTTCTGGGGTTAAAGATTTTACAGTAGCTTTTGTCCCAACAGTAACAAAGGCAGGTGTCTTTATAGTGCCATGCAAAGTATCAAGATGGCCGGCTCTACCGAGCCGGCCATTGATCTTCTTTTCAATTCTAAAAGAAATTGGATTCACTTTTACTGACTTACAGTATTGCTACCTTTCTTTATATTTAGAACTTCAACATTAAATACCAAAGTAGCGTTTTGAGGAATAATATAGCCACCCTTACCGTCAGGAATACCAGAAGGACCATAAGCAAGCTCTGGAGGAATAACAACTGAAAGTTTTTCACCTACCTTTGCACCAAGCAATGCATCATCCCATCCTTTGATCACTTGTCCTGCTCCTAGTACAAAAGGAAAAGGAATACCTCTGTCATATGAACTATCAAACTTTGTCCCATCCTGAAGCATTCCAACATAATTCACTGTAATTGTGTCTCCAGCAACGGCTACATCTCCAGTCCCCTCAGTTATTATATTTTTTGTTATATTTGGTTCCATTTGATTTTGTTGTTGATTATTTTGATCATTATTATTATCTACAGCTAACGAAGAACCTCCAAAGAGCACTGACCATAAATTTATACCTACAAAAAATACTATCGCAACGACAATGGCGACAGTTATCCCTATGTATTCATTTCTTGAAATTTTTCTCATATTTGATTTATCTTACTAATATTAATAAAGATTATATCACAGTAATAATTCTTAATACGACAAGTAAAAATCCACGATCAAACTAATTTGAACTTAAATACTGTTTCAACAAATTAAAAGCCTTTCCTCTTGAGCTGTAAAGGTTTTTTTCTTCCATACTCATTTCTGCAAAGGTCTTTTCCTGACCATCTGGCACAAAGATAGGATCGTGACCAAAACCATTCTCACCTCTAGGAGATACTATCTTTCCCCAAGTTACTCCTTCAAAATAATGGATATCTTCAGGTGATCTTGCATAGCCTAATATTGCATAGCCTTCTGCTTCATCACTTTCGCCTGACTTGCTCATAAGTTCATAGATCTTCTTTATTCCGAGAGACTTAAGGAACCATTTAGCAAGTGGTCCAGGAAATCCATTTAAGAAAAAAAGTTTTATTCCTGAATCTTCAATAAGAAAAGGGCCTTGATGTATTTTAAAGGCTTCTTTCATCTTGTGTTCAATGACCTTCTTTGGGTCTAATTCCTGAATTTCATCAAGTTCTAGTGATAGGAGTTCTAATTCAGAAATGATCTTTTTAGCATCTTGAATTTTATTTTTGTTTCTTTTTTTGAGGTGGTTAATTTTTTTTTTTTTT
>CAZKTY010000020.1:0-13565 GCA_964555825.1 uncultured Candidatus Saccharibacteria bacterium | reverse complement strand
GGTCAGGGATATATATATTCAGAATGACAAAATAATCTTGATATCAACTGACAGACATTCATCATTTGATAGGATCATTGCTTATATTCCTCATAAAGGTCAGGTCTTGAATCAGATCAGTGCCTTTTGGTTCGATAAAACAAAGGATATTGTCCAAAACCATGTTATTGAAGTTCCAGATCCTAATGTATTGGTCGCAAAGAAATGTAAACCTTTTCCTATCGAGGTTATTGTCAGAGGTTATATTACAGGCGTAACAGATACTTCTTTGTGGACTCTTTATCAAAACGGACAAAGGGATTTCGGAGGATTTGTTCTTCCTGAAGGAATGAAGAAAAATCAAAAATTAGACATGCCGGTTCTGACTCCAACTACAAAATCAGATGAACATGATAGACCTGTCACTCCGAAAGAGATAGTTGAGGAGAAAATGCTGTCGCAGGAACTTTGGGATGAAGTTGCAGACAAAGCTATAAAGATATTTGTACGAGGTCAAGAAATTGCAAAAGAGGCAGGACTTATTCTTGTGGATACTAAATATGAGTTTGGTCTAGATGAGAATGGAAAAGTGACACTTATTGATGAAGTTCACACACCTGATTCTTCAAGATATTGGCAGGCTGGAACTTATGAGGAGAGGATATCTCAAGGTCTTGATCCAGAGTATTTTGATAAAGAATTTTTGAGAATTTGGTTCAAAGAGAATAGTAAGCCCTATGAGGATAAGGTATTACCTGACGCTCCTGTGGAAATGGTAAATGAATTATCTAGAAGATATATCCAGATATTTGAACAGCTTACGAAACAAAAATTCATCGCAGATGATAATGTTGATATCACTGAAAGGATCACGAATAATCTAAAGCCTTATGCAATCTCTTAGATCAATAAGTCCTATCGATGGAAGATATAGAAAAACTGTTGAGGAACTTTCCCAATTCTTTAGTGAGGAAGCTCTTATTCGATATAGAATAATTGTCGAAGGTGAATATCTGATAGCTCTTTCAGATGAAAAAAAAGTTGGTTTGCGAAAATTTAATGACAAAGAAAGGAATATAATTCGCGATCTATATAATATTGAGACAAAAGATGCTTTTGAGGTAAAGCTTTTTGAAGCAACTACAAATCATGATGTGAAAGCTGTAGAGTATTTCCTAAAAGAGAGACTGAGTAGAACATCTTTAAAAGATTCTATTGAGTGGATACATTTTGCATTGACATCTGAAGATACAAATAACATTGCATACTCTCTTATGCTTGCTGAAGCACAAAAAAGATCGATCATTCCTGTTCTTGATCTAGTTCTAGATGAGATCGAAAGTATGGCTCTGCAGTACAAAAATGTTCCAATGCTTGCTCGTACACATGGACAAAGTGCATCACCAACGACCTTAGGTAAAGAGTTCAAAGTGTTTTCCTCAAGACTTAAAAAACAGGTGGATCAATTAAAGAAGCATAGGATCGGAGCTAAACTGAATGGAGCTACAGGAAATTACAATGCTCATTTTGTCGCTTATCCAGATATAAATTGGAGGAATTTTACAAAAAATTTTATTAAGAGACTTTGTGATGAAAGAGGTGTTGATCTTGAACCAAGTTTAGTAACGACTCAGATCGAATCACATGATACTTATGCAGAGATATTTGATCTAATGAGAAGGATCAATACTATTCTAATAGGTTTTGATCAGGATATTTGGAGATATATAAGCGATAATTGGATCACTCAAAGACCTAAGGAAGGAGAAGTTGGATCTTCAACTATGCCTCATAAGGTAAACCCTATCGATTTCGAGAATAGTGAAGGCAATCTTGGTCTTGCGAATGCGTTGTTCAATTATTTCAGTACAAAACTTCCTGTATCTCGCTTGCAAAGAGACCTTTCTGATTCTACAGTCGAAAGAAATTTTGGAGTAGCTTTCTCACATAGTTTGATAGCTTACAGATCAATATTAAAAGGTCTTGGAAAGATAAGTGTCAATGAAAATAAGATATCTTATGATCTTGAGGATCATACAGAGGTCATTGCAGAAGCGATCCAGACAGTACTAAGAAGAGAGGGTGTTGCACTTCCATATGAAAAATTAAAAGCTTTGACTCGCGGAAAAAAAGTTACAATTGTTGATATCCAGAAATTCATAGATGATCTAGATGTTCCTCAAAAAATAAAAACAGAATTGAAAAAGATCACTCCAAAGAATTATATAGGGATCGCCAATAAGTTCTAATTTTTTTGTTCTAAATTTTGACACATATATATTTATATGTTACAAATGTGCCAACGGTACCTTTACATTTTGAGACGAAATGGCTAAAAAGCTGTTTGTTTTTCTGTGAATACCGTCAGACAATTAACGACCGAAAATACAAAATACAAATGAAAAATCTGTTAGGACAAATGGCTGGTATTGACCTCGGGTCAGTGGTATGTTCTTCGACGAAAGTTTCCGAAGGGGAAACTCCTGTTGGGACAATGAGTGATGATCTCAAACGCTTGTATCATCTTCGTTGCCGGATCATCGGTATATGCGAGGCGTTGGAAAAGCCTATCAAGGCTAAGTACGATGCTTGTCCAGGTTTCGACAATGAGGAACAGTGCGAGGCTTTTCGTGCTGATATTCAGGAGCAGTTGAACAAGATATCTCCTCAGAGAATGGAAGCTGCTGCGATCAATGAGCTCTTCTGGGGCTGGGTGAAGTTCGAATTTCCTGAAGTTTGCAGCAAACCGAATATTGCCGTCCGCGAGGATTACACCGTCGTTTGGACTGAAAGCGACTGCGAGGAAGTTCCTTTCTGCGTAGTCGTTATTTAGCAAAACGGCATCCCTCAAAATGAATGATCCCATACTTAATGAAAGTTAAGTATGGGATTTTTTTATGAGAATTTTTAAGAAATAAATTTTGTGGTACACTATTTAGACAATTAAATACGTATCAAGAGAGCAACTAGAGCACTGGCTCGTAGACTTGCCGGCAACCCTAAGAAATTAGAAGGTGCCAAATCCAGCCCGAAAGGGAAAGATAAAAATGGTCAATATTTACTTTCCTTCAAGGGAAGTATTTTTTGTTTTAGAAGTTGATCTAATAAATAAATATATGAAATGGACAGCAGAATCAGTTACCCCAAAGCATCCAGATAAACTCTGTGATCGTATCAGTGACAGTATTTTGGATGCATGTCTTGCACAAGATCCTTATTCACGCGTTGCGATAGAGGTTCTTGGAGGACACGGGATAGTTACTGTAACAGGGGAACTTACAACAAATGCATATGTTGATATCCGTGAGATAGTTGAAAAGATCTTAGGAAAACCTTATGGAGTTCAGTTAAATGTAGTAAAACAGTCAAATGAGATCGCTCAAGGAGTAAATATTGGAGGAGCAGGAGATCAGGGTGTTATGGTCGGTTTTGCTACAAAAGAAACAGAGGAACTTATGCCAAAAGAGGTTATTTTGGCTAGAGAATTGGCTAAATATATTTTCAATAAATATTCTCCTTTTGATGGAAAAACACAGATCACTTGGGATGGTGACGACGACTCGATCGAGACGGTTATTGCTTCGTTTCAAAATACGACAAAGGCTGATCTGGAAAGATATATCAATGAATGGCTTAAAGATAAAAAAGTAAAAAATGATCTTAAGATCTATGCTAACCCAGCAGGCGATTGGAATATTGGTGGTTTTGATGCTGATACTGGACTTACAGGTAGAAAGATTGTTGTGGATCAATATGGTCTGAGGTGTCCTATTGGTGGAGGAGCTTTTTCTGGTAAGGATTCAACTAAAGTTGATCGTTCTGGTGCATATGCTGCAAGAAAACAAGCCGTCTCAATCCTCAATTCATCGTCAGATAATACTGAGGTCACTTTTTTTCTTGGATATGCTATAGGGATAGCAGAGCCTGTTTGGGCAAAAGCTATGATACTTAAAAATGATGGGACAAAAGAAGAGGTAGATTATAAAGATAAACTAGATCTTTTCACTCCTAATTCGATTATCGAAACTCTAAAACTGAGAGAACCAAAATTTGCCAAGACAGCAGAATGGGGTCATTTTGGGAATGACTTTGATTGGGATAAATGATCCTATTTATCAACAGATAAGATCATGTTTTACTGACTGAGAACTAAAATAGACTTTGTTGTATCAAGCTTTTTAAGAATGCGAAGATATAGTTATTTTCAGACCTAAGGCAATATGATATTATTCTCATCAATGATACTTAACTTTGTAACAATGCATGCAGGAGGTTGGTTCTTACCAGTTATTGCAGTTGCTGCTTTTGTAGATAGTCTTAATCCATGTGCATTCTCTATATTATTTCTGACCATTACTTTTTTATTTAGTCTTGGAAAAAATAGAAAATTTATCTTGGCTGCGGGAGGAGTTTATATCCTAGGAATTGCTTTTGTATACACATTCATTGGTATAGGTTTTTTGAAAGTGCTTTCTCTCTTTGATGTTCCAAATGTTATGGCAAAGATAGGAGCGGCTATTCTTCTTCTTTATGCAGTTATTGGGCTCATAAATGAATTCATCCCAACTTTTCCAATAAAACTAAAGATACCTGATAGCGCTCACAGAACTCTTGCTAAAGTCATAAATAAAGCATCTATTCCAGGATCTTTTCTTTTAGGTATCTTGGTTGGTCTGTTTGAATTTCCTTGTACAGGTGGTCCTTATCTTTTTGTTCTGAGTTTATTACATGATAAAGCTCATTTTTGGCAAGGTTTTGGTTATTTGGTCATATATAACGTCATATTTGTAATGCCTCTTGTGATAATGCTTATCCTAGCGATAAATCAAGTTGTACTCGAAAAAATGGAAAGGATCCGCAAACTTGAAACAAAAAAATCACGTACTATCCTTCTTGTGATCCTTCTTGTGATCGGTATTGCAATATACTTTTTATAATTAATAACCAAAAACAAATATGGCAAATGAAAAACCAATGAGCTTTGAGGAGCTCCAGAAAAAGATCGAAGAGTTGAAAGAAAAAAAAGGAGTAGATCTTTCTACCGAGGAGGACTTGAGTATTGCTGTAATGAATTTGATCAGTCTTGAGGAGCATTTTTTCTTTACAGGTAATAAAACTGGTAAAGACGAATATTATGACATGCTATATGAGGTAAGAGAGATGAGGAAGGTTCTTCTTGCCAGAATGATCGATAAAACAGAAGGAGAAAGTTGGTGCATATCAAAACATTTGTTAGCTACAACTATGAGACTGATGGAAGTTGGAACTAAACTTTATTCTGACAATAAAAAAGATGAGGCGAAAGAGATATTTGCTTTTGCATATAAGACCTATAATCTTTTCTTTGCCTTGAGATTAAAGATCGTAAAAGCACCAGAAGTAGCTTCGCAGATCGAAAATGCAAAGCCTATGTCTTTTGATGACATTATGGGAAAATTAGTAAATTGTTGTAAAGAATAAATAATATGAAATTTAAAATAAAAAATAAGAATATTATTGGGTACATTGTCTTAGTGTTGATAGTTGTTGCTGTTATCTACACTTTTTATGCAGCTATTGAAGCAAGAACAAGACCAAGAGCAGGTCTTGATCAATTTGCACAATGTTTAGCTTCAAAGAATATAACTATGTATGGAGCTGTTTGGTGTCCTCATTGTCAAAAGCAAAAAGCAGAATTTGGTGCCTCTTTTAGATACGTACCATATGTAGAATGTCCTGACAATGAGAAACTTTGTTTGGACAAAGGTATAAAAGGATATCCAACTTGGATTGATTCAAATGGAAATAGATATGAAGGAGAGCAAAGTCTAGATTCTTTAGCAAAGGTCACAGAATGCCAGCTAACACCTCAAACAAATTAATCTATGACAAAGAACATTTTCGTCACGAGAAAAATTCCAGATATCGGTATCAAAATGCTTATAGATAAAGGTTACAACGTTGATATCTATCCAAAAGAAGATCCTCCAACTCAAAAAGAGATCATAAAATATTTAAAGAAAAAACCTTACGACGCTGTGTTGTCCCTTTTGACTGACAAAATTGATGCAAATATCTTTGATATTGCTCCAACCGTTAAGATCTACGCAAATTATGCTGTTGGCTTTGACAACATAGATGTTTCCGAGGCAAAGAAAAGAGGAATACTAGTCACAAATACTCCTGGTGCGTTCTCTGATTGTATCGCAGAACAGACAATGGCTTTCATCTTGGGGCTTACTACTAGAATGGTAGAGGCGGATGATTTCATGAGAAAAGGAAAATATGAAGGATGGTCACCAATGAATTTCATGGGTACCGATCTAAAAGGAAAGACCTTAGGACTTTTGGGTGCAGGACATATTGGTGAGAGAGTTGCTTATCATGCCTCAAAAGGGTTTGATGTAAAAGTAATTTATTATGATGTGGTTAGAAATGAAAAAATAGAAAATGATTGTGGCGCTGTTTTTTATCCTACAGTAGAAGAAGTCCTTAAACAGTCAGATATTGTCAGTCTTCATGTTCCATTACTTGATTCAACAAAGCATCTGATAAACGAAGAAAGATTAAAATTAATGAAGCCAAGTAGTTTCTTGATCAATACCTCAAGAGGACCTGTTATTGATGAAGTTGCTTTAGTAAAAGCTCTTCAAACTGGAGTTATTAGAGGAGCTGGTCTTGATGTCTTTGAATTTGAACCAAAACTAACAAAGGGTCTAATAAAGCTCCCAAATGTGATCCTTACTCCCCATATTTCTTCTGCACGTGAAAGTGCTAGGAATGAGATGGCAACTTTGGCAGCTCAAAATATCATTGATTTTTTTGATAGCGGAAAACCAAAGAACCAAGTTAATTAAAAGAATAAATGCAAGAGGAAAAAGACCATTCAAAGAGAGGAAAATTGATCATAGTAAGGCACACAGAGTCTGAATGGAATAAGCTTGGTCTTTGGCAAGGGAGCAGAGATATACATTTGACTGAAGATGGTTTCAAAAAATCTGAGGAGATGGGAAGTTTGATAAAAGGAATTCATATTGATAGGTCTTTTGCCTCCACACAGATACGTTCATACGAAACTCTTTTGGGTATGGAAGAAAAAGCAAATGATCTTGATGTCCCTGTTGAATTTTCTTCAGCTTTGAACGAAAGAGATTACGGAGATTATACTGGTAAAAATAAATGGGAAGTGAAAGAACAGGTTGGAGAAGAAAAATTTGATCATATACGAAGAGATTGGGATTATCCTGTTCCAAATGGTGAGACTTTAAAAATGGTGTACGAACGAGTGGTACCTTATTATAAAAAAAATATTTTGCCGTTGGTTCTTGAAGGTAAGAACGTTTTGGTTGTGTCCCATGGAAACGCTATTAGAGCTTTGATGAAATATATTGAGAATATTCCAGACGAAGATATTAAAGACGTTGAAATGATCTTTGGAAGTATTCTATTGTACGATGTTGATGATGAAGGTAGAATGATAAAAAAAGATATTAAAAAAATAATTACAAAAGTAAACGCATGAAAAGATCTAAAGCTCAGATCATTGCAACGATTGGTCCTTCTTCTCAAAAATTTGAGACCTTAGTTGAAATGGCAAATCATCAAATGGACGTGGCTCGTTTGAATTTTTCTTGGGATACTTTGGAATATCACCAGAAGCAGATAAGGATCATAAGAGAAATGTCTCAGAAGGTTGGTAGGTATATTCCTATCATCCAAGATCTTCCTGGTCCTAGAATTCAGGAAGAACATGCCCATTCATATAACATGATTGCAACTTCTGCTTTGACCTCTAGGGATTTTGAATTAGTACAGTTCGGTGTGGCTCAAAACGTGGACTATATTGCCGTCTCGTTCGTTGGAAGTGCAAACGATATTCTGTTGTGTAGAGATATAATCGAGAAGTATGGAGGAAAATCAAAGATAATTGCAAAGATCGAAAGAAAAATAGCTCTCGACCTAATAGATGAAATAATAAAAGTGTCAGATGCAATAATGGTAGCCAGAGGTGATCTAGGAAATGAGATATCGTTAGAAGAGATCCCATTTGCCCAGGCTATGATAGTTAAAAAATGCAAAGAGGCGGGGAAACCTGTGATCGTTGCAACTCAAATGCTTGTTTCAATGATGGATAGTAAAGTTCCTACTCGCTCAGATGTTTCTGATGTGTCAGGAGCTATTCTTCAAGGGGCTGATGCTGTGATGTTGTCTGAAGAAACAGCTCTAGGAAAATATCCGATAGAAACAGTTGAGATGATGGAAAAAATTGTTACAGCTGCCGAGGAACATATGGGAAAGACTCTCCATATTAATTCTTTATAAAAATGTCATTAAGGAAATGTTTGTGAAAACAGACATCCAAAAGATCAATTTTAAATTTGTAGCCGCAATCATTATAATTGTCGCAATTATCTTTTCAGCTATCTTTTTCTTTTTAAATGAGAAAGATGTTGCAGTGATGATCTTAAAGATAATCCTTTTTTTAGGATCAGTTCCTGTATGGTTAGAAATATTCTCTGATATTTTTAGAAAAAAATTTGGAGTTGATATTATCGCTGGAGTTGCTCTCCTTTTTACTTTTGTGTTCTCACAATATTTGGCAGGTGTTGTTATTTTGTTGATGCTTATGGGAGGACAAAGCCTTGAATCCTATGCTTTTGATAGAGCAAGAAGAGATCTATCCCGTTTGCTTTCTCTTGCTCCAGAATTTGCTCATATAAAACGAGACAAAGAGATATTTGATCTGCTTATTGATGAAGTATTAGTTGATATGGTCGTTGTTATAAAATCTGGTGAAGTGGTTCCTATAGATGGTGTTGTTATTTATGGACAAACTCTAATAGATGAATCTACTCTTACAGGTGAATTTGTACCCGTAAGAAAAGAAAAAGGTTCAATGGTCTATTCAGGGACAGTAAATACTTCCGAAACGATCGAGGTACGAGTGACTAAACCAGCATCAGAAAGCAAATACAGTCAGATCGTAAATTTAGTAAAAGAGGCTGAATCAACACAAGCTCCTTTTGTAAAACTTGCAGATAGGTTTAGTATTTTTTTTACAGCTATTACTTTTGTTATCGGCATTATTGTTTGGTTCTTTACCCATGATATTGTTCGTATAATTTCTGTCCTTGTCGTAGCGACTCCTTGTCCTTTGATCTTAGCAACTCCAATAGCTGTGATCTCAGGCATCAGTCTGGCATCAGGGAGAGGTATTGTTGTAAAGAATGGAGGAGTACTTGAACTTATTTCTAGAGCAAAGACCTTTGTCTTTGATAAAACAGGAACAATAACTCTTGGAGCTCCTTACGTTGAAACTGTCTTTGCTTATTCTGGATCGGTAAGCGATATCTTAAAGATCGGTGCATCACTTGATCAGATGTCATCACATATCTTGGCAAGGTCTCTAGTTGATCATGTAAAAAAGATCGGACTCGATCTGGATATTCCTAGTTCCTTTAAGGAACAATTTGGAGATGGAGTCGAAGGTTTTGTTTTTGATACCCAGTATGTTTTTGGAAAATTAAAGTTCGTGAAAGATAAGACAAAAGAAATACCTGAAGATATAGAATCAAGATATGATTCGTTTAAAGATCAAGGAAAGATCTGTATATTTCTTTCTGATAAAAGATCGGTACTTGGTTTTATTGTTCTTTCAGACCAAATAAGACCAGATTCAAAAGAACTTTTTGGCGAACTAAAAAAAGATGGTTTTCATAATATCATCATGCTGACAGGTGATCGTAAAAATATCGCAGAAAAGATTGGAAGTGAATTAGGAATTTCAAATGTTATAGCTGATTGTACTCCTGAACAAAAATTAGAGGTCATAAAGAATATTCCAGAAAAAAGTAGGCCAGTTATCATGGTCGGAGATGGTATCAATGATGCTCCAGCCTTAGCTATCGCTGATGTTGGGATCGCTCTCGGTGCACACGGGCAAACTGCAGCAAGTGATAGTGCAGACGCGGTACTTATAACTTCTTCAATCGGACGTGTTCATGAATTACTTCATATATCTAGGCATACAATGAAAGTCGCTAAACAAGGAATATTATTTGGAATTGGTCTAAGTATTGTTTTTATGATCCTAGGAGGCATGGGTGTTATTAGTCCGATAGAGGGAGCTTTGATCCAAGAGGGAATAGATATCTTGGTAATCTTTAATGCTTTGAGAGTGTCAATGACAGATCCTGGTATTGATCTGAGTTAGGATCTTTTCCTATGTTGAAATCTTTAAGATTACATAGGTGTATAATATACATGCGTCGCAGTATTGTTAAATTATTAATTAACGATCGAATTATAAAAATTATATGAACAAACAAAAGATCACAACAATAGTTGTTATTCTTGTTATTTTAATTGGAATTTGGTGGTATTTTATGGCAGCTCCAAAGAAAGCTCTTTCTCCTTCAGGTGATCAAAATCAGCAAACACAAAATACAACAGATAATAGTGTTCCTCCTAGTGCTCCAACCGATACATCAGATTCTGGTATCGATCAGGATGTTAAATCTGTTGATTCGGAGTTACAAGGTCTAGGAACTGATAGTGCAAATGCAAATCAGGATGTAAGTGTTCCAACTGTTACTCAATAATCGAACCATATTAATAAAATGAAAAAAAATATAAATAAAAATATTAGTTCAATTACTGTCGTGTTCCTCTCTATGTTTCTTGTGGTGCCTGCCTTTGCACAAGTTAGTGGTGTATCTGTCAATGGTGTTGGGTCAGCTTCAACCTCAAGAATGCAATTGAGAACAGAGGCTCGAGCAAAGGCTATGGCAAATACTGTACAAAAAGTTCAAGGTACAGGTGACAAGGAAATATCAAATAGGATCGATTCATTGAATAAACTTTTAACAAGAGTTCAATCAATGAAAAATCTTTCTGATTCAGAGAAAACTTCCATATCTGCAAATTTACAAGGTGTTTTGGCAAGTATGAATTCATTGAAGACAAAGATCGATTCTGATACTTCAACAACGACCCTAAAAGAAGATTTCAAATCTATTACTGCTGATTACAGGGTATATGCACTTGTCCTTCCTCAAACATCTTTACTATCAGCTTCAGATAGAATAAACACAATAGTTTCTCAGATGCAGACATTGAGCTCTAAATTGCAGACAAGGATCTCGAGTGCTCAAAGTGATGGAGTGGATGTTTCTTCAGCCAATAGCAGTTTGTCTGATCTAAATGCAAAAGTTACAGATGCAAGTAGTCAGGCTTCTTTGATATCGCAGGAGATATCAACTCTTACACCAGATCAAGGTGATAAGACAAAGGCATCCTCAAACGAGACGATCCTTAAGGACGCTAGAGCAAAGCTTAAGGTAGCAAATCAGGATCTAAAAAGTGCAAGAGAAGATGTAACTTCAATTGTTAAAGTTATCAAATCTGATAAAAAGAACTCTGAAGCGACATCAACAACTACAAACTAACAAATGAAGAATATCCCGTTCTTTTAGGACGGGATATTCTTTTAATGTTATAATCACACACAATGCATCTAGTAATGGAAAACATAATTGCGTGGTTTGAAGCCTCCAAATACGTCCTTTTATTCCTAGGAGCTTTTTTTGAAGGACCAGCCGTAATGATAGGGGCTGGTTTTTTATATCAGCAGGGTCAGTTTATTTTTTTTCAGATGTATCTATGCTTAGTTCTTGGAGATTTTGCAGCTGATGTATTTTGGTATGTACTCGGTAGGTTCGGTGCTAGATCCCTTATAAATAATTATGGAAAATTTTTCAATATTACGCCAGAGATCATTTCAAAAGTGGAAGCTAGGTTTAAAGCCTATCAAGATCTTATTCTTTGGATCTCAAAGTTAACTATGGGGTTTGGTTTCTCGCTAGCAACGCTTTTAACAGCAGGAATGCTTAAAGTTCATTTTAAAAAATATGCAACTATCAATCTTATTGGTGGAGTGATCTGGGTATTCGTTTTGGTTTTTGCAGGTTATTTCTTTGGAAATATATACGGACTTGTTGCAACACCTTTCAAATGGGTGTTCGTTGTAGGTCTGATAATCTTTGTTTATATTGCTCTTAAAACTGTGAATAGATTTCTTGTAAATGCCAAAATATAATTTATGATCTCGATCATTATTCCGACATTGAATGAAGAAAAGATCTTAGCAAAGACACTTTCTGAGTTAAAAAAATTGACTGTCTGCGATCATGAGATCATTGTGACCGATGGAAAAAGTACTGATAACACTATATCAATAGCAAAGAGATATGCAGATAAAGTTGTAGAAAATAAGTCAGGAAAAAGACAAACAATAGGTGAAGGTAGGAACATGGGTGCAAATGTCGCTGTGGGAGAATTTTTGGTCTTTATGGATGCAGATGTTGAGATCCCTCAAATAAATGATTTTTTTCTGAAGATCTTAGATGATTTTAATAAAAAAGAAAAATTGGTTGCAATGTCAGTTTATTTTAAGGTCTTTAAGGATCAAGCTACATTGGGAGATAAATTATTTTTCAATACAATAAATATGGTCTATTTCATTATGAATAATATTTTTGGAATAGGGGCAGCTGGTGGAGATTTCCAAATGGTAAGAGCAGAAGCCTTCAGAAAAGTTGGAGGATTTGATATAAGACTTGCTGCGGGAGAAGATAATGAATTATTTTCTAGGTTGGCAAAGATAGGTAGAACGAGGATAGATTCAGGACTTTATGTATTACACACATCAAGAAGAGCTCATTCCACAGGTTGGCTTGTTCTTCTTGCTACGTGGTTCGGTAATGCTATGTACGCAAGATTCCTTCATAGATCCATGAGTAAAGAGTGGAAAGTAATAAGATAATTAGGATCAGATGACCTACTTATTCAGAACTAGATTTAAAAAAGAAATAATCTCTGAATTTTTACCTTCTGCAAAAGGATCAAATAAGGTTATGATCTTTTGTAGTGGTATGCCTTCGTATCCAGACAGAGATAAATATACAGCACTCGCGGATTTTTTTTCCAAAAAAGGATATTGGTGTTTTATACCAAGATATAGAGGAAGTTGGGAAAGTGGTGGAAAACTTTTTAATAGATCTCCTCATATTGATATAACTGATCTTATTGATGAATTGTCAAAAGGGTTCGAAGATCTTTGGAGCGGAAAAAAGTATTCAGTAAAAGATCCAGAAGTATATCTTTTTGGATCGAGTTTTGGAGGTCCTGCTGTACTTCTTTCTTCAAAACATCCAAGCGTAAAGAAAGCTATTGTTTTTTCACCTCTTCTTGATTGGAGGCTTGAGAATGATACGGTCGAACCTCTTCCTAAGTTGGAAGAATTTGTTAGTAAGGCTTTCGGTAATGGATATAGAATTGTAAAAAATGGATGGAAAAAAGTCGGGAAAGGACTTATTTATAACCCAGCTACAGAATTAGAAAAAATTGATGGTAGAAAATGTTTGATCTTTCATGCAAAAGATGACGATGTTGTAGCTTTTAAAGCTCTAAGACCATTTGTGGAGAAAACTGGTACGAAACTTTATTTGTACAGGAAGGGAGGACATTTAGGTATGGCAATATTGGAAAAAAAATTTTATAAGAAATGCATTGATTTCATAAAAAAATAATATGATCCACTTCATAAC
>CAZKTY010000019.1:6969-13584 GCA_964555825.1 uncultured Candidatus Saccharibacteria bacterium | reverse complement strand
GAATCGTCTAAATATAGCAACTTCATTTGATCAAGTAGTGTCTGCATTGGTCAACGAACTCATAAAAATAGGTTTGAACAAAGCATTCGATACTTCTGCCTCTAAATAAAGTCTAGATCAAAATTGGGATGAATAGATAACAAAATTATCTATTCATCTTTTTTTGTTTTTCTTTTAATAAAGGTAACTATTTCAGATCAACTATCCACCATTTACTTTCCACTTTTTTTTAACTTTCTTGCTATAATATAAATGCAGCAATTCTAAAAATGGATTTTTTTAAAATGGATAAAAAAAATATTTTATATTTCTATAAAGTAACTTTCTCTGTTTTTATTGGTATTTTTTTATTGTTCAGTTTTACTTTCGCAAAAGCAGCTGAAATAGTTTCTGCTGACGGTAAAACTGTTACAATCAACACAGGCACAAGCGGTAATGTAAAATATACAGTCGGAATAACATCAGACGGAAAACAAATATTTCAACTAGCTGAATCAAATGATTCTGCTCCTAAATTCTATGTAGCCAATGATAAATATTCAAATGATTTATCTGTATCTGAATATACACCTCCAAGTCAGAACACTTCTATTACACCCAGTTCTCTCACATATACACCAACTCAGGTAGACGGAACATATTATATAAATAGCCAACCAGCATCACTGATATTAGCTAATGGAATTAATTCAACCAGCAACACTTCTTTTGTTTTATGGGATAACGTTGATGGACAAATATATACATATAACAAAGATGGAAGTGTGACGATAACAGATCCTCAATCATACGCAACGGCGAATAATCTCACTTATTCGAAAGACTCTTCATCTGAATCAATCAAAGATAACAGTCAAAATAGTATCGTACGAAATCTTACTGATGGTTCTATTACAAGTACGAAAGTACAGTCTGGTACCGTAACGGGCCCAGTTCCAAATCAAACAGGAGATAAAACACAGACAATCACAGCAACAACAGTTACATCAACTAACAGTAGTGGACAAACAACAAGTAGTGATACTCTAACAACTGATCTCAAGGACCCAGATCAAGGTCAATGCTGGGCTGGTAGCGGTATTGGTCATATAAATCCAAAAAACTGTTTTTATCAAGCTCTTTATTACATGATATTCTGGCCAATAAGTTGGCTTGTTGGTATGGCTGGTTATCTTCTAAATTATGTTTTTGATGTCACTGTTATTCATATGGCAGATGGAACAAATGGAATAAATAACATAGGAGCAATTGATGTAGCTTGGAAAACAATGAGAGATCTTGCAAATATTGGGTTTATCTTCATCCTTCTTTATCTGGCAATCTCTACTATCATAGGAGCAGGTGAACATGATGTAAAAAAAACACTATCAAAACTTGTTATTGTTGCCATTCTTTTGAACTTTAGTCTGTTTTTCACAAAAATCATTATAGATTCTTCCAATATTTTAGCTGTATCCTTTTATAATGCTATCTCTAAAAATGCAGTCTCTGCTGTAACAGGAAACCAAGCACAAGGAGGGATTGGGGGTGCTTTCATGGGGGCTTTTAGACTTCAAACACTTTACCCAACTACACTTATTTCAGACACAAGAACTGTTTCTGCAGGCAGTGGAGCTGCTTTTGCACAAAGTGGGGCTCCTATTTCAACTTTGATTGGAGGATCAATAACAATGCTTGTTGCAACAATAATATTACTTGCAGCACTCGTCATGTTTATAAAAAGATATGTCATTCTGATCCTCGTAATGATTTTTTCTCCTTTAGCTTTTGCAGGTATGGTCTTACACCAAACAGAACACTCAGTTCAACAATGGTGGAATTATCTCCTGAAAGAATCTTTTTTCGCCCCTGTATATATGATATTGCTCTGGATTTCATTTTCTGTAATTACTGACTCTGGATTTAAAACAGCAATAGGTTACCAAGACAGTCAAACTCTATCAAAAGCCTTTCAGAGTACTGAAAATGGACAAGCTCAACAAGGAACGAAAGCTAGTCCTGGTTTTGCAGGGGTATTACTCGATTTTATGATCGTTTGTGCTCTTCTCATTGCTTCTCTTGTTGCAGCAGAAAAAATGGGAGTTGCAGGAGCGAGTGGAGCAATGAATTTTGCAAAATCAGCACAAGGTGGAATACAAGGAGGAATAACGAGTGGAATAATGTTCACAGCAGGAGCAGCTTTCAATAACACAATTGGAAAAATGGCTAGAACAAGAATTGAAAAAACTCATTCTTCTGACCTTGTAGCAAGGTCAGCAGGTCAAAAAATTGATGAGCACGGCAATATTAGTAAAGCTGGCTTTGTTTCAAAATGGTCCGCCAGAGGAGAATTGGCTTTGGGCAAAAGACTTGCCAAGGGCTACGAGAAAAAACTTGAATTTGAATCAGCTTATCAAAGTGCAAGAGATGACGAATTTCATGATGATCCTAAATACCAAGCGGCAGCTTTGATAGCAGCAACTGAAGCAGGAGAGAATAGTACAGAACAACAAGCTCAAGATAAACTTTTTCATGGATATTCCACAAAACAAAAGGCAAATATTATGCTTAATATGCAAAAGCAACTCACCGAAGAAAATGAGAAGAAAGGTAATGGTGAACATTTTTCTGGAAATGCAGCTTACCAAAGATATTTTTCTAAACATGGACATGGAAGAAATACACCTGAAGAATACAACGAGATAATGAAAATTACTTCCCAAGGAACAGCATTTCACAATGATCAATTTAGAGAAATTATTGGAAAACTAGGACAAAAAGATGAAGATGATGCAAAAACTATAAAAAAGATGACTGCAGAAATCGAAAATTGGAAAAGCAGTGGGCAAGGAATTTCAGCTATTGCAGGCCTTGGAGAAGAACTTTCTAGTAGGTTTAAAGACCCTGCCGTGGCAAATGCATTTAAGAATGCTATAAGAAATAAATTTGGTGATGAGAACTTCTATTCAAAAATGGCAAGTGATCCAGGTATAAATGAAAAAGTTAAAAACCTATCTGCAGATGCAGCGTATGAAATAGGTTCATTAGGAGATTATTACAAGGCATTAACAGGAGGATTTAAAAAGATTACAGACAAAAATGGAAAATCGAAGCTAAGTACAGATGACCCTAAAAAAGATGAGGAATTGAAAAAAAGATTCCGAGACTCAATAGCAAAAATTGACTCAGATCTTTTAACAAAAGCTCTGGGTGAATACTCTAAAACAGGTAATATTGATGTTCTTATAGATGCTTACAGAGATAATCAGCTTTCTGCAGATCAAGCAGCAGCAAATTATGTTCACCAATCAAATGGAACAAGAAGTCAAAGACCTTCAAGTGAAGTTGCAAAAGAACAAGAGGATATCCAAAAATTAGTTTCCAAATACAATACAAGTTGGAAATAATAATTCAACATAGACAATGCCAAGCAAATATAAACAAAACCAATACAACGATATCTTCGACAAACTGCCAATGCCTATAAAAGATCTTGTGGCATCAAGTGAAACGGCTGCAAAGGTATTCAAAATTGCTCAGACTCATCGCTTACAAATAGACCAAGCTGACGTATTAAATCAGATTACTCTCGATGTTTTGATGGGTATTACTCCTGCAAAAGATTTTCTTGAAACAATAAAAAAAGATATCCAAATAGAACCAAACGAAGCAATTGGAGTTGTAAATGATATCAATGATCAGATCTTCAAACCTATTAGGGAAGTAATGGAAACTTCTTTTAATGGAGGAAACCCAAACAAGCTCAGAACAATTACAACAATAGAAGAGAACGATGAAGAGCACCTCCATCTAACAAAACATGATATTTTAAGAGAGATAGAAAATCCTCCAGAAGCAGTTGTAAAAAAGATCGAGGGTACAGAAGATACAAAAGTGGAAACTCCTGAGATCTCAAAAACAACCGAAATTGAAGAATACAATCAGGAACTTCTAGGAAATAAGATAGAGATAAGAAAGACAGAAGATCCAACCAAGCCAAAAGTTGTAATTCCACCCCAAGAGAAAAGTATTTCTGAAATTAAACTCGGAGGAGTTGCAAGCACAGAAAAGGCTAATAAAATAGTTGAAGAAACAAAAAAGGCCGAAACTACAAAACCACAGATCGATCCTTACAGAGAACCTGTCGAATAGTTAATATATCCAAATATCTTAAGAAAAAAGAGTTAATTTTATAAATTAACTCTTTTTTAATGATGACCACCTCCATGTCCTCCCCCAGAACTTTTCTTAGGACTTCCTCCACCCCCTCCTCCTTTATGACCAGTCGCTTTATCCCACCCTGCCTTGATAGCACAGATCAAACCCCAGAAAAAACCTATGAAGTAAGATGATTCTGAAGCTCTTTTCAATCTACCTAAAACTTTTTCAAATCTAGTCAATTTCTTCTGGTTTATGTTCAGGATGTTCAGGATGTTCAGGATGTTCAGGATGTTCAGGATGTTCAGGATGTTCAGGATGTTCATCTTTTTTCTCAGGAGAAGTTAACTCTTCTCTTATTTCTTCAACTTTTTCAAGTTCTTCTTTCTCCTTATCAGGTTCCTTTTCTTGTTGTTCTACAAAAACTTCTTTCACAGGAACAGATCCAACAGCTAATTCAATAGCTTTTTTTGGTCCATGATTATCTTCGTTTTTTGGCCACTCATTCATATTGGTGACCTATATTATAAACAATTTGCTATTAAAACATAGTTTTTAATAAGAAAAATGGATCCATTTTTAAAAGTAATACTGGATGTAGTTTTTCTCATTTCTTTATAAAGTGATATTTATTCTTTTCTGTTATAATTGTTGTATGCAATATCAAGTCCCTCAATTTATTGAAATAGAAGATAAGATCTTTGGACCTCTGACTTTCAAACAATTTGCCTATGTAGCTGGTGGGGGAGCGATGTGTTTCTTAGCTTATAGATTTCTACCTATATATATCTCAATATTTATAATCCTACCTGTAGGAGGTTTTTCTTTAGCTCTAGCTTTTTATAAAATAAACAATAGACCTTTTATATTTATGTTCGAATCTGCTGTAAGATTTTTCCTTAGTAAAAAACTCTACCTGTGGCAAAAATCTGAAAAGAAAGCTGTCAATAAAGTTAATGTTGTTCCTGTAAACAAAGACCTTATACCAAAACTTTCAGAATCAAAACTACGGGAACTTACATGGAGTCTTGATATAAATGATACAATCAATAGTCAGGATGTAAGAAATAATAGGCAAGCCCCAGCAGACAAAGATAAAAAAGATGACGATGAGATAAATAGTTTTCAAGGACTTCAAGATGATATCAAAAAAATAAAATGGCAGTAAATTCACAAGATTTTGTACCAATAAAAGAAATACGAAATGACAGTATTGTCATGAAGGACAATAGTCTTAGGTCAATAATAATGACTTCTTCCATCAACTTTGCTCTTAAAGGATCCGATGAACAAGAAGCTATAATAATGCAGTTTCAGAATTTTCTGAACTCTCTCAATTTTTCTATACAGATCTTCATGGAATCAAGAAGACTTGATATCAGACCGTACATTGCACTGTTAGAGAATGTTCTCAAAGAACAGAGAAATGATCTCCTAAAGATCCAAACAAGAGAATATATAAACTTTATAAAGGAATTTACGGAGCAAGTAAACATAATGAACAAAAGTTTCTTTATCGTTGTTTCTTATGAGCCTTCTTTGATGCAAGGAAAAACAGGAGCCGTATCGGGTTTTCTTTCTGGTAAAAAACAAAATAAAAGCAATCAAGATAAAGATGATTTTGAAGAGAATAGAACACAACTAGAAGAAAGAGTTCAGGTCGTCATTCAAGGACTTACAAGAATGGGTGTCAGATCAGTCATTTTAGGAACAGAAGAAATAATTGAATTGTATTATAAATTATTTAACCCAGGAGAGACCGAGAAACCGATTAATATTAATGAAGTGGTAAGATAATAAAAACATGTCATTTTTAGGAAACCTTTTAGGTAAAAAAGAAAACGCAGCAGAACCAGCAGTAACAGCTATCTTGCCAGAAGAGATCTATAGTTCTGCTGTTCTAGAACTTAAAGATGTTATAGCTCCTTCTGCTATCAAAGTAACCCCAAGAGACATCAGTCTTGGAGATAAGATAGCTAGAACATTTTTTGTTATCTCTTACCCAAGATTTTTGACAGAAAGTTGGTTTGCTCCAATAATAAACTTAGACAAGATCTTTGATATTTCAATATATATTCATCCAATTGATACAGCACAAATCCTTAGATCCTTTCAAAAAAAAGTAGCCGAAGTACAAAGTCAGATCCATATGAGAGAAGACAAAGGATTGGTTCGAGATCCAGTATTAGATACTGCATATCAAGATTTAGAACAACTAAGAGACCAACTCCAACAAGCACAAGAAAAGATATTTGATGTTGGACTTTATTTCACGATCTATGGAAGCAGCAATGAAGAATTAGACAAGATCGAATCAGAGATAAAATCTATTCTTGAATCGAAACTTGTCTATGTAAAACCAGCTTTATTCCAACAGGAACAAGGTTTTAGAAGTGTGCTTCCTTTTGGAACAGATGAATTGAATGTGAATTCAAAGCTGAATTCATCACCTCTTTCCAGTATTTTCCCTTTTATTTC
>CAZKTY010000019.1:0-6959 GCA_964555825.1 uncultured Candidatus Saccharibacteria bacterium | reverse complement strand
AAAGGTATCCTTTATGGTATCAACAGACACAATTCCAGTCTTATATTATTTGATAGATTCTCTCTAGAAAACTACAACTCTGTAACTTTTGCAAAGGCAGGTAGTGGAAAAAGTTATTTCACAAAATTAGAGATCCTTAGATCACTAATGTTTGATATAGATGTTATTGTGATCGACCCTGAAAAAGAATATGAATATCTTTCTGAAGCAACAGGAGGTAGATATTTTAATATTTCTCTTAACTCTGAACACCATATCAATCCTTTTGATCTACCTGTACCAAAAGAAGATGAAGCTCCTGCAGATGTTATAAGAGCAAATATTATTAATCTTGTCGGACTTTTCAGAATTATGCTTGGAGGGTTGACCCCAGAAGAGGACTCAGTTATTGACCAAGCGATCAGTCAAACATATGCTCTTAAGGATATAACTCCAGAATCTGATTTTACATCCATTGAACCTCCACTTCTTTCAGACTTTGAATTGGTATTGGCAGGAATGGAAGGAGGAGCATCACTTGTACAGAGACTTGAAAAATATACAAAAGGAACTTGGGCTGGTTTTATAAACAGACCATCGAATGTTGATATAAATAAAAAATTCATCGTTTTCTCTTTGCGAGATATGGAAGACGAATTGAAACCAGTCGCTATGTATATAGTTATGCATTATATCTGGAATGCTATAAGACAAAAATTAAAGAAAAGGATACTAGTTATTGATGAAGCTTGGTGGATGATGAAATCAGAAGACACGGCTTCTTTTCTTTTAGGTTTAGCAAAAAGATGTAGAAAATATTATCTTGGACTTGCAACAATAACTCAAGACGTAGAGGACTTTCTAAAATCTCCTTACGGACTTCCTATTATTACAAACTCTTCCATCCAAGTACTATTAAAACAATCTCCGTCTTCGATCGATAGCGTTCAACATACTTTCAATCTGACCGATGAAGAAAAATATTTACTACTTGAATCAGATGTAGGGGAGGGAATATTTTTTGCAGGACTTAAACACGTAGCTATTAAGGTTATTGCCTCTTATACAGAAGACCAGATCATCACTTCTGACCCTTCTCAAGTCCTCGCAAGTCGTGAAGCAAAAAAAGCAGAAGAGGAAAACAAACTCTAAAATGCCTCCAGAGAATCAAAAAAAAGAACCCCGACTTTCCAATGGAACTATTGGAATGATGATAGGTTTTGCTCTTGCTTTTGATATTGTAGAAGCTCTTTTGGGCTTGATACCAATTGCTGGATGGATAGCAAATATAGCAATTGATTTTTTTGTTTTTGCTTCACTTTATCTTTGGTACATGCTTCATAGTGTGAATTTTACTAGAACAAGAGCATTGGTCTTTACTGCCCTTGGTCTACTAAAATTTATACCTGTCATAGAAGAATTTCCTTTATGGACACTGGACGTAATGGCAGTAGGAATGTTAGTCAGAATGGAAGATAAATTCAATATTACTGCAAGCAAAGAAAGTCTTACTGCTGGAGCAAAAAAAATGACAAAGGGTTTAAAAACTGCGGTACAGAACAAAAGAATAGGAGGATTATTGGATCGATCAGAGCAAGGAAGACAATTTAGACAACAGATCCTCGAATCACAACGTCAGTCACTGGCAGAGAAAAAACCTGACCACTCATTGCCAGAAGCTGAATAATATCCACTATTAAATATAACCCTATAAAGTTATAATATATCTTGTGAATAAGAAATTTTTTTTAACTTTTGTTTCATTATCTTTCCTTTCAATACTTTTCTATACAAAGGTTACTGCTCAAACAGCAACCGATGCTTCTATTCCTTCACAGATCACAGAAATTCAAGAACAAGTTGATGTCAACGTAGAACCAGGTATGCCCAATCCTAATGAGACGGTTAAAGTTTCAATTGAAGCTTACGGAACTGACCTAACAAAGGCTGATATTACTTGGAAAATAAATGGAATAACTGCTCAAAAAGGAAGAGGACTGATCGAACTAAAAACTACAGCAGGGGATGCTGGTAGTGTTAAGAAGATTGATATTGCTATCAACCCTGAGAATGGACCAGAGATCGATAAATCAGTAACAATAGCTCCAGAAGAAGTAGACCTAGTTTGGGAAGCAAAGACCTACACACCACCTTTTTATAAAGGTAAGGCTCTTTATACACCCCAAGAGACGGTTACAGTAGCAGCCTTTCCAAACTTCAAGGCAGATGGAAGTGTTGGAGTTGATCCAAGTCATCTCACATATAATTGGCTAAATGATAATGACACTGCTCAAGATTATTCAGGCTATGGAAAAAATTTTATGATCTTCCAAGGACCGATAGTCCTTAATTCCCATACAGTAACTTTAAATGCTACGAGTGATTCATCAGCAAAATCAGAATCTTTTGTAAATTTAAACCCCATTCAACCTAATGTTCTTGTATATGAGGACAGTCCTCTTTATGGAGTTCAATTCAATAAAGCTTTACCTGTATCTTTTTATCTAACAAATAGTGAAGAAACCCTAGTCGCATATCCTTACTACTTTGGATTCAAATGGCGTTCTGACCCAGATGCACAATATGTTTGGAATATGAACGGGCAGGATATCTCTGGCACAAATCAACCTTCTATGGTCTTTAAAAATACAGCTACATCAGCTGGACAAACATCTGTTGGAATAGATGTGACAAGTGTTTCAAATTTTCTCGTTGAAGCCTCTCAAGCTCTAAACATTAGTTTTGGATCAAATTCAAATAATTCTACAAATTCAGTTTTATTTTAGCAGGCATAAAAAATTATAAATATTTTGAATAATGAAGTAAAATATACCCATGTCTAGAAAATCAATTTCTCTTCTTCTAATATCTTTCTACTTCTTTTTAATTTCTTTAACCGCATATGCAGCTGATAGTGTAACTGCAACATACACGCCTCTTGCCCCAATACAAAATAATGGGACAACAATAGGTGCTTCTAATACAGATATTGGGACATACTTCAGTCAGATGTATCAATTAGGGGTTGGAATTGCTACGGCTCTCGCAGTGTTAATGGTCATATGGGGAGGAGTTGAATATGTAACAACAGATGCAATTGGAGGAAAGGAAGAAGGAAAAGAGAGAATACAAAATGCCATTCTAGGCCTTCTTTTGGCTTTAGGATCATATTTAATACTTAAAACGATCAATCCAGCACTTTTAAATACAAATACACTAAATAATATTCAGAAAGCAAATACTGTTGCAGAAGGAGCAACCCCTACAAGTTCTGGAATCAATAGTTTAGCAAACTCATGGAGTAACTGGACTAGTGCAGATCAACAAAACTTCAATTCCGCTTACCAAAAAGCTGCAGACTCTGGCCTAGATCCAATGAACATGTCTACCCAAGATATGCAAAATGCAGGACTCACAAGTGATCAGATCAGTGCAATTCAAAAAGCCCAACTGGATCAAAGTGCCCAAAACGTCTACAACAATACAGTCGGAGCTTTCAGTGGATCAACAAATAGCCTTGGAGGATCAATTTCAAGTTTATCTTTAGCAGGTACAACTTTTCCAGCAAGTAGTGGTATTACGAATGATCAAGCCCTTCAAATGATACAACAGTCAGGTATATTAGATGGTCCGATCCCATCTGACGCGGCAAAGTATTTTCCTGGAGGAGTTCCAACCGCACAAGGTTATGTAAATTTACTCGCAAGCATAGCAAATAGTGAATCTGGTTTTAATCCAAACGATAATATTAACCACTCACAAGGAACTGACGTTGGAAATACATATTCGGAAGGATTATTTTCACTTACCCCAACTGATTCTGCAGTAAAGGCACTTGGTTTTAATTCTGACGCAGCATTAGCTAATCCAGTAAATAATACTCAAGCAGCAATAAACATTCTCAAAAATCAAATACAGACCACTGGAACTGTAGCAGGAACTGCCAGTAACCATTATTGGGGCCCGCTTTATAATGGAAAATAATAACAGAAATAATTCTAAAAAAAATTGTGTTAAAATAAACGCATGCCAAGAAAATCAGTCTATGTTATTTTTTCTATAATAGTAGTTCTCTTAATTTCCTTACTGGTTTTTTTCTTTTTTCTATATCAGAGAAATAGTTCTGGTCAATATAATCTAAACGGAAATCTTTCAAACTCGATCAGAGATTTTTTACCTTTTGGAAATGTTGCTCCTCTTCAAAATATTTCTAACCAAAATCAGCAGGTCACCACAGAAACAAATGAAGCAACCACAACAAATCCACAGGTAGTTATCCCTGTCCTAAGACAAATTTCCACAGCTCCGATCGGGGGAAGTACTGTTATAGATAGAACAAGAACAGAGATCCAAGATAAAGTAAAAAAGACAATAACAGACCAATATATCAGATTCGTTGACAGGGCAACAGGACATATATTTGAGACAAATAAGGCAAGCTTGGATGTTGCAGAAATATCAAACACAACTATCCCAAAGGTCTATGAAACTTATTTTTCTTCAAATCCAGACGTAGCAATATTTAGACTATTAGATGAACCCTCAGATACGATCATCACTGAACGCGCATTTTTATCAAGTGTCGCAACATCATCTACCTCTACTTCAACTCCAAATACAGCCTCAACAACAGCAAGTTCAACTATTATAACCACTCCTTACACAGGAACCCCTTATGTAACAAAGTTATCTCAGCTTCCAAGTAACCTTGAAAGTATTGCACTTGCTCCTAGCTCTCAGAGATTGTTCTATCTTTTCCAAAATACAGCAGGAGGAACTTTTGTTCTATCAAATATAGATGGAACAAAACCTATAAAACTATATTCTTCTGCTTTAGGACAATGGCTACTTGATTGGCCAACTGAGAAAAGTGCTGTAATGACAACAAGACCTTCAGGGATCGCGAATGGCATTTCTCTTCTTATAAATACTACAAATGGAACTCTATCAAAGATCGCCTCTGGAAACGGTCTAACAACCTCTGTTTCTCCAGACCTAAGTTTTGCTTTAGTTGGAACCTCAGGAGAAGATGGATCAAGTTTAAATTTAAATTCTGTGACACTTAAAAACAATAATTCTATTGACCTGTCATTAAAGACTCTACCAGAAAAATGTGTATGGGCACATACTGAAAAATCAACAGTGTATTGTGCTGTTCCTGAAACTGTTCCTGCTGGTATTTATCCTGACAATTGGTATCAAGGGCTAGTATCTTTTACAGACAACCTATGGAAGATCAATACTTCAACAGGAATAAGCAAAGTAGTATCACTTCTTAATAGGGGATATGGAAAGAATATTGATGCAATAGATCTGCAACTTTCTTCAGACGACTCTTATCTAACATTCATGAACAAGTCAGACCTTATCCTTTGGGGATACAGGCTAAAAAATCCTGCTACCGCATCGAGTACAGCTACATCAACACAAAGTACATCTAGTTCTACTACGAGTGTCTTTTAAAAATTAGAAGAAAAATCTTCGTCTCCTTTTTGCTCAACAAATTTAACGATTATTCGTCTATTTTTTCCTTCACCAGTTGATTCTGTCTTAATAAAAGGAATTCCTTCAAGAGCAGTATGAACTACCATTCTCTCGTATGATGACATCGGTTCCATTTCCATATCTTTTTTGAACTCTCTAGCTCTTTCTGCAATGATCTTTGCTTTTGTCTTTAAGGTCTCATCCTGTTTTTGCTGACGATTATTGATATCTACGGAGATCTTTTTCTCTTCGCCTGTGATCTTTTCTGCCATCCTCCTAAGTAAGTGAGAAAAGGCTTCAAACCTTTCCTTATCTCTTCCTATAAAGTCCTTACTTTCGTCAGATCTAATGGAAATAGTGAAACCTCCTTCTCTTTCTTCTACAGAGACTTCGCAATCAACTAACCCTGATTTTTCTGCGAAGGAGATCGTTAGATTTTTTAGATTTTCTACCATGAACCTAATATTATACAGCTCCAATATAAAGTCAAATCAAATCAACAAAAAACCTCCCATTTTTATTTAAAAGATAATAGATAAAAGGTTTTTATAGTAAATGCCTACTTTGAGGTCCTCTTCCTCCTAACCACAAGCTCCTGTAATGACATAAAGATACTTCTAGAGGTCCAATAGAGGGGGAGAGCGCTTGGGAGTCCTGCTCCTATCATTAAAATAATGAATGGGAAGAAATATTTCATCTGCATATTCATTGAATGAGCAAAATCTTCCGCCATGCTATTCTTTTCAGATCTTTTGGTCTTTGGACTAACTATCTGTGCTTGAACGAATTGTGAAATACCAGCAATGATCGCCATTATTAGATTTTTCTTACCAATATCCAAAATCCCAAGAAAATTCATATTGACATCAAAAGGGACCCTCACGAATCCATATAATATATCTTTATGTATCTCTGGAAGTCCTCCTTTATAAAAAACATAGTATAAGGCAAAAAGGATAGGTATTTGAATAAAAGCCATCAATATTCCAGAAAATGGGTTGATATTATTCTTTTTATATAAAGCTAAAGTGGCTACACTCTGTTCGGTCTTATCCTTTATCGTTTCCTTGATCTTAGCCAGTTCTGGCTCGATCTCTTTCATTTTAAGCTGTGTTCTAATAGCTTTTTTGGAAATTGAGAAGAGTACAAGACTTACGATCAAAGTGACAAGAATAACAGCAATTCCAACATCGTGTGTAGGAATAATATCGATCAAATATACCAAAAGATTATAAAGAGGGTTGTAGAAAATTGTATTCCATATCCAAATCATGAGGAGTATTTTAACTTATTAAGAGTGAGAAAGATACTAAATTACATCTATTATCAAAAGATAAGATATATAAATAACTATTTTTTTGACAAAGAATCTACAAATCTTTTAACTTCTTTCTTTAGGTCTTTAAGATCGATCTCTACTACACTTTTTTGTATAAAAAATAGATATGCTTTGGAAGGGAACTCATCTAAAAATGGATCTACACTTTCTTTAATTA
>CAZKTY010000018.1:1895-14957 GCA_964555825.1 uncultured Candidatus Saccharibacteria bacterium | reverse complement strand
GAACCGCCGACCCCATGCTCTTCAGGCACATGCTCTACCAACTGAGCTACCTCGGCACTTATTTATCAGCCTCAAGCCATAAAGCTTTTAGCTGTTATAGCTTAAAGCTTTTTTGGAATAAAGGCAAATTATTGGCTATTTTTTGGGGATACTGCTTGTTCCAAGAAAGAATTCCTTGAGGTTTGTACCAAATGAATTCTGAGTAGTTGTAATACTGTTATTTGTGGTCTCAAGATCATTATAGAGTTTTGATACAGAATTTAGATATGGCTGAATGTACGCATAAGTACCTATTGTAACAACTATGATAATAGCCCAATAAACGAACCTAAAAAAACTACTTATCCTATTGCTTCTTCTTATACCTTTAAGAATTTTATTATTCTCCTCAACCAAAGCCTTTGTTTCTCTAAGAAGATTCTCTATTTCCTCATCCATGATATTTACCTTATTATTTATAAAAATTAATAAATTTACCTATTTACTCCATCTAGCAAAGATCCCAGCAGGCAAAAGTCTTCCTGAATCTTTTTCTTCGATAGCAAGTTCTCCAGAAGAAACATTGCCTCCTATTTTCTTAAGGTCAGAAAGATTCTCTTCATAAGCAAGTGGCGAATATCCTGAGGCATATCCATTTATTAAAAAGAATAAAGGATCATCGGTAAGGATCTTTTTAGCATCCTCTATTAAAGGTAAAAAACTTTCTTCTATTTTCCATATTTCCCCTTTTGGACCTCTTCCAAAAGCAGGAGGATCCATAATTATTCCATCATATCTATTACCACGTCTTATTTCTCTTCTTACAAAAGCCAAGCCATCATCCAAGATCCATCTTATAGGCTTTTCACTTAATCCTGTGATCTCAGCATTCATCTTTGCATGTTCGATCGAGGTCTTAGAGGCATCAACATGTACAACTTCAGCTCCAGCCTTAAGACAAGCGATACTGGCCCCTCCTGTGTATCCAAAAAGATTCAAGACCTTTACAGGTCTATTTGCTTTTTTTATAAGATCTGACATCCAAAGCCAATTGGAAAGCTGTTCCGGAAAGATCCCAACATGTTTGAATTTGCTTAGATATATCTCAAAATTCAATCCACCGATCTCGATCTCCCATTTATCTGGAACTTCTTTTTTTATTTTCCAACTCGATCTTTCTCCTTTCTGAAAAATAGCATCCGCTGAGCTCCAAACATCCTCTGATAATCTTTTCTTCCAGAGGACCTGTGGGTCAGGACGACTTATCACGAACTTTCCATATCTTTCAAGTTTAGAACCATCTCCAGAATCAAGAAGTTCGTAATCATTCTGAGGTTTAGTTGTTTGGATCATTTAAAATTAAATTAATATTTTATTGTTATGGCAGGATATCTCCCTCGACTAAATTTTTGCGACTGGCAAAAATTTGTCTCGGCACCGGCTCGTAATTTTTTCTGGTGAAAAAATTATACTCCGCCGTTCGATTCCTGCCCAGACATGCTTAAAAGCATGTCTTCTAGGCATATATTAAAATCATAATATGCTTTTAATATATGCCGTCGGCAGGAATCGAACCTGCATCTATCCCTTAGGACGGGACTGTTCTATCCATTGAACTACGATGGCGAGTTTTCAGAATATCAAAACTACACAAAATTAAAAGCCCCTCTCGGTCGGAGGGGCTTTTAAGTATTAGATCCCTAGAGCCTTTATTATCGTTGGTTTATCATATCCAACGATGATCTCTCCTCCAATATCAATAACAGGTACCCCCATTTGACCACTCTTATCAACCATCTCTTTTCTCTTCTCAAGATCAGAAGCTACGTTATATTCTTCAAAAGCAACTTTGTTATCTGTGAAGAACTCCTTTGCCATTTTGCAGTATGTGCAAGTTGGCGTACTGTATATAACTACTTTTTTCATGCTTCTTGTGACTACCGGTCCCCTGCCCGGCACTTTAAATTATTAACAGTACTATTTTAACATACCTAAACTAAAACAAAAAAATTATCTGACTATAGAACCATTCTCAAAGTGAACCTTACCACCAACTATCGTATAAATAGCTTTACCTGTCAGTTTTTTGCCATTAAAAACGCAATTTTTGCCCTTTGAGAAAGACTTTTGAGGGTCAACGACCCATTCCTTATCAATATCAAATATGGAAATATCTGCATCAGCTTCAACAGACAAGTGCCCTTTATCTACACCTATTATCTTAGCTGAAGAAAATGACATCTTTTCGATCCCTTGGGATAAACTGATGATTCCTGACCTAACTAAATATGTATTCATAACAGCAAAACTAGTTTCTAATCCAGTAGAACCAAAAGATGCATCTTGGAAAGATCTTAATTTATCAGGTTCAATGTGTGGAGCATGATCGGTTGTGAAAGCATCGATCGTTCCATCTTTTATTCCTTCGATAACAGCATCAACATGATCTTTTGAACGAAGCGGTGGGTACATTTTTGCGTCGGTGTTATAGCCGAAACATTCTTCATCAGTCAAAGAAAAATGTTGAACGGAAGCTTCTGCAGTAATATTCTTAGCCCCTCTTTTTTTTGCCTCACGAATCGCACGAATCGCTCCAGCAGATGAATTATGTAAAATATGAAGGCGAGCTCCTGTCTCTTCTGCTATCAAAATATTTTTATATACAGCCATATCTTCAGAAAGAGCAGGAGTACCAGAAAGTCCCAACTGAGTTGAGACCCATCCTTCGTGCATAACCCCATCCTCAGTAAGATCTCTAGTCTCACAATGACTCATAAAAAGTATCCCACATGTCTTTGCATATTCCATTGCACGTCTCAAAAGTCCTTCATTCTGAATATCAAAGCCATCATCTGTAATTGCGATCGCGCCAGAATTTTTTAATTCATTTATTTCAGAGAGCATTGAACCTCCTTGACCTTTTGTGATTGCTCCTGTTGGATAGATATTTATCAGATCCAATGTCTTTGATCTATTCTTTACAAATTCGATCACGGTCTGATTATCCGATATTGGATTCAAATTTGGCATTGCAACAGCAGAAGTGACTCCTCCAGCAAGTGCAGCCATTGATCCAGTTTCCAAAGTCTCCTTATCTTCTCTTCCTGGTTCACGAAAGTGAACCTGAAGATCAATCAATCCAGGAGCCACAACAAGACCAGTAGCGTCGATCTCCTTATCAGCTGTTTCTTTTAGATCCTTCCCGATAGAGAATATCTTTCCATCTTTTATAAAAATATCAGAAATTAAATCCAAGGAATTTTTTGGGTCTATTACTCGTCCGTTCTTTATAAGAAGTGTTGCCATATGATCTATTTTCGTTTAAATGTCTTTACTTTTCCATCGATACGATTATTTATAAGCCACAATATAGCTTTTCTAACAGCCATACCATTCTCAACTTGTCTTAGGATATGAGATTGTTCATCAACAGCAGCAAAGACCGAATGGACATCAATATCTCTGATAACAGGTCCTGGATGCATTAAAATAGCGTCCTTCTTTGCTAGATCCAGACGCTTGCGAGAAATGCCAAACATTTTCGAATATTCTCTTAAGGTGGGAATAAAACCATTCGCACCGCGTTCACTTTGAACACGAAGTGCATATACAACATCTGCATCTTTTATCGCTTCCTCGACATTTCCAAACCAGACAACACCAAACTTTTCTACTTCTTTTGGGATAAGGGTCAAAGGAGCTGAGATCCTAACCTCTGCTCCAAGTTTTTTCAAAAGTCTAACAAGAGAGCCAAACACTCTTGAGTGCATTATATCCCCAACTATTGTAATAACTCTTCCATTAAGATCCTTTCCTCCAACATGATCTAGGATCGTAAGTCCGTCTAACAAAGCTTGTGTAGGATGCTCATGCCAACCATCTCCAGCATTTATGATAGAAGCACGAGTACTCCTTGCCATTATTTCTGGTACACCTGACTCCTTTGAACGAATGACAATTGTTTTTACGTTATAAGCATCAATTGTCTCGATTGTATCCAGATAACTCTCTCCTTTTTGAACTGAACTATTTGAACCAACACTTGCAGTATCCATTGATAATTGTTTTGCTGCTAGATCAAAACTTGAACTCGTTCTTGTAGAAGCCTCAAAAAAAGCATTGATCTGTGACAGGCCTTTATTGAAAGAAAATTTATATGTTTTGTAATCTCGAAATCTTCGAGCTACATCATAGATAAGATCAAGATCGTCCAAACTTACCTGATCGATTGAAATAAGATCAAAAAAAGAAAGATCTCGTAAAGCTCGAACTTTGCTTAGATCTTCTTCTGCTTCGGATAGAGGCTTTTTATGCAATATCGCATCCATTGAGAAAGAGTTTACCACACGGGAACAAAGGGTCAATCTTAAAGATCTGGTATTTGGATCAAAATAAATTTGTGCGGGTAGCGGGAATCGAATCCGCGTCTCAACCTTGGGAAGGTCGCATTCTACCACTGAACCATACCCGCATATTTTTTTCTAAAAGAACGATCTTATTTTATCAAAAAAACTTGAATAGACCGATTCTGTACTCGTACTAGTTGTTGTGGAATTATCAGGTACCACAACTATCATTTCTTCACCCGGCTTCACTACTCCATATTTTTGTCGAAGTTCTTCATCAATTCCAGCATCAGTACTCAATTTTTTTATATTAGAATTTAACTGATCGGCTTGTGCACTTAAAGATTGAAGTTTTGCTTTAGAGTCTGAATCCAAACTCGCACTCTCGATCTCTTTTTGATAGATATTCCATACATCTTTTGCAAGGAAAAGAGAGATCGCAAAAAGTGCAAGGACACTCCATGATGAATATAACTTTTCTTTTCTTTTTCTTTTATCCTTGAATTCGCGCATCTCTATGATAATATCATTATACAAAAAATTATGTTTTTATTCGGAAAAAGAACTCAAAAAGCACTAAGGACAGTCACTCTGGTAGTTTCAGTCATTATGATATTAGGAATGATAGCTTTGTACTTCCCAGCTTGGAGATAACCAAGTCTTGAAACAAAGCTAAGAATCTCTCTTCATCATCTTAAGGAACACATCCTGAGGGATATTTACAGACCCTCTTTCTTTCATCTTTTTCTTGCCTTTCTTCTGCTTCTCTCTAAGCTTCATTTTTCGCGTTATATCGCCTCCATACATATGTTGAGTTACATCCTTTTTGAGTGCTGAAATGCTCCTAGAAGCGATTATACGGCCCATAGCCCTAGCCTGTATCTTGGTTGCGAACATTTGGCGAGGCAACACAGCATACAACTTATCCACAGCCTTATTAGCATCCTCATCTACCCTTCTTTTTGCAATTACAGAAGCAAAAGCAATTACAGGCTCATCAGCCACTAATATATCCATCCTGCACACATCAGCATCTCTAAGACCTTCAAATTCATATGAAAGTGAAGCAAAACCAGAAGAGATACTTTTTAATTCATCAAAGAAATTTCTCATTAATTCACGAAGAGGCATTGAAAGGGTCAAGGAATTTCTTCCGTCTGCAAAGGTCTCTGAATCATGGAGTTCTGCCTCGTGATCATAAAAAAGTTGATAGACAGCTCCTGTATATTTTTCTGGACAAATGATCGTCACTTTTACCCAAGGTTCTCTGATACTTTCAATAAGATGTTCATCTGGAAACAATGAAGGAGAATAGATAGTCTCCCTCTTTCCAGTTTTAAAAACTATCTCATAAGTAATACTTGGAGTTGCAATAATAAGATCGAGATTGAATTCTCTTCTTAATCTTTCTGTAATTATCTCAAGATGAAGAAGTCCAAGAAAACCACATCTGAATCCCCTGCCTAGAGAACCAGATGACTCTTCCTCAAACGTAAATGCAGAATCAGAAAGTCTCAACCTCTTCAATGCTAACTCAAGATTTTTAAAATCATCTGCATCATTCGGAAATACCGATGCCCACACCACAGGTTTTGGCTCTATGTATCCAGAAAGACTTTCAGCAGGATTTTTTGTAGAGACAATAGTGTCTCCGACAGAAGCAACCCCTGGCTGTTTAATACCCGTAACAATATATCCGATCTGTCCTTCCATTAATTTTTCTATTGGTTCTTCTTCAGGAGCAAAGATACCAACTTCAATAGCTTCGAATTGTTCTTTTGACGCTGAGAACATCAGTTTGTCTCCTTTCTTTACTTCTCCTGACATTACTCTGATAAAGACAATTACCCCTTTATGATTTGTGAATTGAAAATCAAAAACTAAAGCCTGAAGTTTTTTTGAATCTTCTCCTTGAAGAAGATTCTTAGGAGCAGGGATCTTTTCTATGATCTCTTCGAGAAGTTTAGGAACTCCCTCTCCTGTTTTTCCAGAAACCTCGATGATCTCGGATTCATCTATATTCAACACGTTAGATATCTCTGATTTTATATCTTCTATTCTTGCAATAGGTGAATCTATTTTTGTTATGACTGGAATAATATTCAGATTTGTTTTTTTTGCTGCTTCAAGCACGGTAAGAGTCTGAGCTTGGATCCCTTGAGTAGCATCAACAAGCAAAAGGCATCCTTCTACAGCTTTCAAAGCACGAGAAACTTCATATGAAAAATCTATGTGTCCAGGTGTATCGATCAAATTCAAAAGATATTCTTCATTCTTATGTTTGAAGAACATTCTTACTGGTCGCATTTTTATTGTGATCCCTTTTTCTCTCTCAAGTTCCATATTGTCTAGAACCTGATCCATCATTTTTCTTTTTTCTATTGTATGAGTGATCTCAAGCATTCTATCGGCAAGAGTAGACTTTCCATGGTCAATATGGGCAATAATGCTGAAATTTCTTATGTATTTTGGATTCATTTGGGTCATATTATCAGAAAATTCACACCTATACTACAAGCGATCAGATGAGTTCATCAACAATGATATTTTCATTTTTTTCGTCTTTCCAGATCTTTTTCTTCAAAGATAAGATAACCTGATCAAGTTCCTCGCTCTTCATGAGTTTAAGTATAACTATACCCACAAATAATCCTGCAATGCCTGAAAATAAACCTTGTAGAAATATTCCCATGAGAGTATTTAGATCCAAAAAATCATCAAAGATATTAAGGAACAAATATGAGAAATAACCGATAATTATCGAGGCTGAGATACTTTGAAAAGCCACTTTTCTTATACTTTGGGTATAAGATGGAAATTCTTTTTCGAAAGCGACCCAATGAAGGATCATGTTGAAAGTTATTCCGACGGAAAAAGCTAATGCAAGCATTACGACAATAGATCCTGGTACATCTTCTATACGAAGAAGTGACTGGAAGAAATATTCAACAGTTGGAAATGTCTTGTAGATGAACAAGAATAGATATCCGCAAATTATTGTCACAACCATAGAGATAACATTTATATAAAGAGGTTTCTTTGTCTTACCTTCAGCATAAAAAGCACGCACAAAAAGAAGTACAAGACTTTGAGGAATAATTGATATTGAAAATAATGCAAGAGAAGCTGCGGTAAGTCTTGTATCAGACCAAGTAAAATTTCCAGCACCGAGGACCGTTCGAACTATTTGAGCTCGCAAAACTATAAACAGAACAACAGCGGGCATTGACCAAAAGATTATATGCTTAGTAACAGCAACCATTCGTTCGAGAAAAATATCTTTCTTTCCTTGGACAAAAAGTCTTGAAAGCATTGGAAAAACTGCAGAAGCATAAGAGACCCCTATTATCGACAAAGGACCAGATTCGAGATTGAAAGAAAAATTAAAGATAGTGATCGCTCCTGCTCCCAAAAGTGAGGCCATAGATATCAGCGCAAAAGCAGAAATAGAACTTGTAGACAAAGTCACGGTTCTTGGTATTGAAAGACCAATTATCCTTTTGACCGATGGAAAATCGATCTTTGAAGTTATTTTTGGAAAAGATCTTTTATCAACAATAAATGGAACTTGGATGAAAGCATGAAGAAACGCCCCAATACCTACTCCAATACCCAAGCCATATATTCCAAACATAGGGTAAAGAAAGACAATTCCTACTATTATTCCAATGTTATATAGAATAGGACTTAACGCATAAAGAAAAAATCTGTTGTACATCTGCACAATCGATGCAAAAAAATTCGAGAAACCTAAAAAAAGTGGAGATAAAAGCATAATGCGAGAAAGAGTTATAAGCTTTGATATCTCGTCTGGTGAAAGACCTGGAAAAAGTTTTGGCTCCAATATCGGCATCAATGCATAGGCCACCAAAGATACTATGATCATTATTGCAAAAAAAACACTGAATATTCCATCTATCATGGATTTGGTATCCTTTCCTTTTTCTTCTGCCTCAGTAAAAAAAGGAACCAAAATAGAAATAGACACAAGAGACGCAACGGTCACAAAAATTAGATCTGGTATCCTAAAAGAAGCATAATAAATATCGAGAGTCGTACTAGCTCCAAAAGTTGCAGCAAGCATACGATCTCTAACGAGAGCCAAAAGTTGGGCTAGAAGCGCAAAAAAACCCAAGAGATACGCAATTCCATGAACACTGATTATTTCCTTACTGAATATGTTAAATATTTTCCTGACCATTTTTCACAAGTATACTACAAGAGTACTTCCAATTTCTACGCTCACTTCATCAATTTTTTGTTTTATAATTAATTTCGTTAATAAAAAATTGTAATAAAAAACAGAAGTGCATAGCACTTCTGTTTTTTCGTGAGAATCGCGCCTATAAGCCGAGTTCTGTCTGACTTTGCTTTCATAAGCAAAGTGAGGCAATCATTTATCTGTCTATCCGATCACTCGGTAGATCAAGCGGTTCTTCCAACATTTTGGCCATGGGACAAAATGTTGGATACGACCTTGCACACAAGTAAGGATTTAGCCGTTTCATTTTCCATATCTCTATAGAATTTAACCTTGCAACTTGCAAGGTTATCTTTTCCCTTTAGAAAAAAGACGTCACTGTTCGCACCTCTTATTCGTTCTCAAACGATACAGACGGGTGTTACCCGCTACTATTCCTGCCAAAGCAGGTGTGTGCTCGGACTTTCCTCCCTAATTTACATTAGAGCGATTACCAGGCGCTAGCACAATTATAACACACTTCTATATTTTTTGAATACTTACTATAATTTTGCTATTTCTTTGCAGGAAATAGCATCACCTTCCTTTATGTTCAGGGCTGAACCTATTGGAAATTCAATAGCATACTTTGCAGGAAAATCAGGATAAAAAGCTTTTGGAAATGATTCAGGTAACATTGTGGCTTTTCCTACAACAGTACAATTTTCATTCAGCCACAAAATATCAAGCGGAAAATGAGTATCCTTCATCCAAAATCCATAATTATCCAACTTATCAAAAACAAATATCATTCCTTCATTGTCTCCAAGAGAATTTCTCTTTCCAAGACCTAATTCCCTGCTTTTCTCATTCGAAGCGATCTCCAAGGTAAATTTCTTACCTCCTATCTCCTCATCAATAATATTCAGCGGAACTACTTTTCTATAACTAAATATGAATAAGATCACCAATAAACAGACTCCAAATAATAAAACGAATATTAATATTTTTCTCCAATGTTTCATCCTAATTTTATCTTTTTAACATTGATCTTCTGATCAAAGAATTTACTGCCAAAAGTCTCAAACATGTCAGTTATATCAGTAGAATAAAAGGTCCTTTGATTATTCTTTGAAAGTCTTTCCTCTACCTCTGGATGTCTCATCAAATAATCATTGAGCTTAACACCAATGATCTCATCTTCAGAGATCACAAGAACTTCTTTCGGTAAATATTTTTTTATCTTATCTTTCAAAATTCCATAATGAGTACAGCCCAATATCAATGCACAGATATTTTCTGGTAGCATTTCTATATAGCTTTTTATTGCTTCCTCTGCCACGTCTGAATCATGATCACCGGATTCAACAATTGGGACAAGAAGAGGACAAGCAATTTCGAAAACATTGAGTTTTGGATCGATCTTCAATATCTCATTCCTAAAAGATCCAGATGATACAGTTGCTTCAGTGGCAAAAATAGCGATATTCTTTATATTTTTATTAAAAGTTACTTCTTCTGCTCCAGGTATCAATACTCCAAGGACTTTCTTATCCGGATGATATTTTGGCAAATAATTCTGTTGGATCGAACGCAAAGCATTACTTGAAGCTGTATTGCAAGCAAGAATAACAACATCACAATCATTTTTAAATAAAAAATCGACAGCCTGTTCTGTAAATTCTAGGATATTTTTCTGTGACCTGTTCCCATAAGGTGCACGAGCAGTATCTCCCAGATAAACATAATCATAATCTGGCATCTCTTTGACTATTCCTTTAAGGATACTAAGGCCTCCAAAACCAGAATCAAATACACCTATTGATCTTTTTCTTATTTCTTTTGGCATTAGATCTCTGTCTCTGTATTTATTTCGAGAGGAATGAATTCTATTCCGCTTTTTTGAAATATTATTGGTGCAACTCTCCTACTGAATCCCATACCAGATAAATTCAATCCTCCATCATGAACTGGAAAACATTTCTTTGGACCAATTGATAGAACATATTCAATTGCTTCCGATATTTTCATCCAAGGACCTGCAAATGGTGTAGCCAAAATGTCAACAGGTCTTTTAGGGTCATAAAAGGAATCACCTGGATAAAAAAGCCTTTTACCTACAAAATATCCTGTATTCTCTACGAGTCCCATTTCTTTGTAGATCACAGCATGATCCTTTCCAAAAGCTTCAAAACTCAAACCTTTGACCTCAAAAGAATTTCCATCCTCTACGATCTTTGCACTATCTATCCCCTCTTTTATAAGCAGATCACATACAGAAGTATTTGTAATAATGGTTGCATTTGGATTATTTTCTAGGATCTTTTTTATTGAAGGAACATGAAAATGATCTTGATGCTCGTGTGAGATCAATATCACATCAACATTCTTGATCTCATTTTGAGTTTCAGTATAAGAACCAGGATCAGTTATAACCCTAACTCCACTCTCTTCTATTAACAGACAACAATGTCCAAATTTTGTGATCTTCATATTACTCTAAAGAGGACCTTAACTTTTCAACTAATTCGTATACTTTTTCCTTTTCATCTTCTGTAACTTCTCTATCTTCTACTAAAGCTTTGTCCTCAACTTCTCTAGCAAAATTTATAACATCATTACATTCATTTTCAGAAATTCCCATAAGATCACACCCAGCAAATATCGGAGTGAAATTATTATTAAAAGCATCTGCCCAAGAACTCCTCTTTCCAGAAGATAATTGCTCTTCTATCTTACTTCTAAAATTGCTAACCTTTTTTAATATATCTTCTTTTCTTCCTTTATTTTCAATAGAAATACCCTGACCTGCTTCTAGATCTTCAGGAAAACCTTTGAACGGATGTCTTTTTATTTCACTCATTTTATTTAATTAATCTTCTTTTGGAAGAAGTATCTTTCTTAATTGATGGACCAGATCAAATAATTCTCTTTTGTCATTCTCATCTGCATCAGCCTTTTTCCCCTCTCTTGTTTCATTACCAATTCTCAAAGTTATCTCTTTGATCTGAGCACGGATATTTTTACAAATCTCCCTATCTTCAGGTCTCATATCTTGGATCAGATCGATCGAAAAACTTATCACTTGATAGGTATTATTAAAACCTTCTATCCAGGACCTTGTCCCTTTTTCTAATTCATCCATAAGCATACTAGCCAAAAAATGACCAGAGATATTGGCAGCTTCTCTGAAATTCCTTTTTTTGACCTCTTCTTTTATAAGATCTCTTATATCTTGTGATCTTTCCTCTGATATTGGTTCTTCAAACATAGTTTTATTGTATTAGGTCCGCTACATGATCAATTATATCAAGAAAAACTGAACCTCTGTTGGAACATTTTTTTAGCTTTTTCAAGAAAAAAGCTCTTTCCTCATCATCCTTAAAACCTCTATTTCTTATTACAGTAAAGCCTTTTACCTTTACTCCACAAAACATCAATATTCCTGCGATCCAGACTGTCATATAAGGAATTGCTAAAAATAAATAAAGCCAAGCTGGAGCATCACAGGTCACATAGATCCTTGCTGTTTTTCCTTTAAGAAGACCGACTCTTTTGCCATCAACATATTTATAGGCAAAATGAGAAGTAATATTGTTATCCACAAAATTTTTCATTATGGCTGGCATTGAAAGCCACCATATAGGATGAACAAATATTAATTCATCTGAGTTAGATATTTTTTGTTGGATTGCGTCGCGATGAGGATCAGCTGGAACCTGACGAATATTCTCAAATCGCAAAAAATCCTGAGTCAGATCTGTTTTGTATAGATCTAAAATTTCAACCTCAATTCCTCTTTCTTTTCTTTCCTCAGATATTGCATTAGCAATTCCGTGGGTAAATCCTTTAGAACTAGGATGAGCAGTAATTATCAATGTCTTTGCCATGGTCTAGGTATTTTAACATGGATCTATACATTCATATAAGATCAATATCTCATATTTCTAGATCAAACAATAACGATCAAATCCTATGCAGATTTATTTGTTCAAATACGTTATCGTCAGCTGCAAAATAGTTGCAAAAGATACCCAAAGTAGATACGGAATTTGTGAATAAGCGATCCAACTTGAATAAGGATAGATGACCGAGATCGATAATACCAAGGTAATAAGGACGAGTAAGACATCAATTGCTCCCAATAAATTATTCTTGAGTTTGAATTGGATCGGTGTAAAAGCAAAATTGAAAATTAAATTCAAAATAAATGGTAAAGCTACAATGAAAGGAACTTCATTCATAGCAACTTTATAAAATACAGAACAAAAACTTATAGCGATCACAAAATAAAGAAAACTCCAAACTGGGCCGAAAAGCCAGCTCGGAGGAGCCCATGAAGGTTTCTTTAATTGCGAATACCAGTTATATGCGGACACCTCAATATTATACAATCAAACAAAGCTTAATATCTATAGATCATTTCCCCAACAACTCATCTGACAGTTCTCCTATTCCGATCTTTGCTACTGAAGAATATGGAATTATTTTATGCCCTACCATCAAGTCAGAGATATTTCTTAATTGATCTTTATATTTAGCTTTTTTTATTTTATC
>CAZKTY010000018.1:0-1885 GCA_964555825.1 uncultured Candidatus Saccharibacteria bacterium | reverse complement strand
CTACTTTATTTGCTACAACTACGATCTCTTTTCCGTTCTCTTCCAAAAATTTCAATACACCAAGATCATCCTGTGTAGGACCAATATTTGCATCAATTATTAGGACTACTTTTTGATCATGTCCTGAATCAAAAAGATACCAGTAAATAAGTTTATTGAGCTTCTGCCAATTCCTGATATTTGTCTTGGCAAATCCATAACCAGGAAGATCAATGAAATAATGGGTCCTATTTACTATAAATACATTCAATTCCTGAGTTCGGCCTGGAGTACTACTTGTTCTAGCAAGATCCTTAACACCTGTAAGAGAATTGATAAGACTTGATTTACCAGCGTTTGAACGGCCCATGAAAGCTATCTGAGGCATACCATCATCCAAAATGCCGTCATTCCCCCTTACTCCTCGTATAAATACTGCTGATCTGATCTTCATATATGAATGCTAACACAGAAAAGTAAATTTTGAGGTTTTTTGGATCTCGCACGAAACTACTATCCAGCAGTTTCTCCCCTGCACTTTCGCAAAGCTCAATACAAAAACAGTTCGAATCTCATCCACAAAATTTACAATTTTGTTCCCTCTCACAAAGTAAAAGCCCGCGTAAGCGGGCTTTTACTTTGTGAGAGGGGACGAGATTCGTTTTTTTTATCAAGGCGGAGGATGGGAGATTTGAACTCCCGAAGGACTTTCGCCCTTACCACCTTTCCAAGGTGGCGCACTAGACCGCTATGCGAATCCTCCGCCTTAACAAAAAATGTGACTCCTTCAGGAGCTGTACACCTTTTGGTTATTTTATATCGCTTTGCTTATAAAATAAACTCAAAAGGTCTTGCACTTGGGTCCCAAAACCCAAGCTCACCCTTTCGGATATACAACCTTTCCAGGGTGGCCCGTTCAACCGCTCCGGCACCCCTCCGTTAATAAAAGAATATTAACAGAAAAAAATATCGAAAGCGATTATTTTACTTCAGTATCTTCCGGAACGACAACAGTTTCCTCAATATGATCTCGTTTCGTATTGATAAGAGCGATCAACAGAACAAGAAAAGTAAATAGGAATGGTATCTTTAAGGCAATAAAGAAAGTTGCAACAGACAAGATCGCTGGCCAAGTCGATGAATAAACACAGATCTTATATGACTCAGAGAATGAGCGTCTCGCTTTGATCATTTTGCTTAAAATAAAGAATATGAAAGCAGGAATAAGCAAAAAGAATAATTCAAAGAATACTAAACCATAAACGATCATGAACATGAAGAAAGGCACAGCAATAGGTATGAACTTTGCCAAACCGAATACTTTATCGATAAGACCTTGATCTAGAACAAAATCTGGATACTTTGATACATCAGAAAAAACGATCGATCCATTCTTGTCGTAAGACACAATATATTTACTTGTGACAAGAGAAAGAGTATTCAAACTCTTGAAACTATCGAGAGTTACCGTTGTAGTGGATTTCGTATCAAGAACTACAAGATTTTTTATATCTTTATACTGATCAGAGACCACCCCATTCTCTGTATTCGCACTTGAAAAAGACTGAGGCAATGGAATATAAAAAGGTTCACTCCCAACAGGCAGATTTGTTGAGATAACTCCATTCATTATTGACACCTCAAGACCTGCCGGATATGTTTTTATAAATTCTGTTTTGAAAAGATTAATAGCAGTATATGCCAGCGGAACTAAGAATATTGCTGACAGAACAAAACCAATAATAGAAAGCATAAGGGAAAGCTTTGCGTAGTATCTGACAACTTCAGAAAGTCTTTTTTCCCCCACCTTCTTATAAAAATTTCTGTTATAAAATGATGACCTAATTGTCTTAAATATTTTCATTTTTTTAATACTTGAAATAAAAGAAGGAATAACTGTAGGAAT
>CAZKTY010000017.1:0-15891 GCA_964555825.1 uncultured Candidatus Saccharibacteria bacterium | reverse complement strand
ATTTTACTATATCGGCTTCGGTGCCTTGAATTGGGGCATTTATAGCCATTCTTTCAGCAGAAGCCTTGATGTAAGGGATCCTTGAATTTAAGCCTTCAAATCGGCGTTTTCGCCCAAAAAAAGTACTCGTATAGCCCATTTTACCAGCTTTGATCCTTGTTTCATCCAGATACTTAGCTAATGTACTGAAAGTATTAAAATAATCTTCATAAAATTTATTTGCCTCTTCCATTGTAGAATTAAGATTCTGCTTCAAAGCCCTGACCCCCATTCCATAGATTATTCCAAAATTTATGACCTTAGCTTTTCTTCTCATTTCTTTGTCTACTTTTTCAAGTGGAACATTAAAAACTTTTGAAGCTACCGCAGTATGAATATCTTCCCCTTTTTTAAAAATTTCGATAAGCTTTTCATCTCCTGAAAGAAAAGCTGCAACCCTAAGTTGTATCTGCGAATAATCAAATACCAAAAGTGTCTTTCCTTTACCTGCAATAAAAGCTTTTCTGATAGCAAATCCAGATTCAGTTTTTATTGGAATATTTTGTAGATTTGGATCTTTTGAAGAAAGCCTACCTGTAGTAGTCCCAGTCTGAACAAACTTTGCATGAAGTCTGCCATCATCTGAAACGAGCTTTGGGATCGCATCAATATAAGTCCCAACAAGTTTTGAAAATTCTCTGTACTCCAGAATGAGAGGAACAACAGGATGCAGATCTTTTATTTTTTCCAATTCTGATTCTTTTGTAGAGATCGCTCCTCCAGGAGTTTTTTTACCTCCCTTTTTTAAAATACCGAGTTTTGTAAAAAGAACTTCTCCAAGTTGTTTGGGAGAATTAAGATTGAATTCCTCTCCACAAAGTTTCCATATATCTATTTCGAGTTCTTTTAGCTTGTTATTATATTTCACAGAAAGATCACTTAAGTATTTCTTGTCTATCTCTATTCCGACTTTTTCCATCCTATTGATCACAGGGATCAGGGGCAATTCTATATTCTCGTATATATTTTGAAGACCCTCTTTTTTTAATTCTTCATATACTCTTTTTTGTGCATCAAATATATTTTCAGTTTTTGCAAAATTTAAAATGTCTTCTTCTGTTGGATTTGTTATAGTTGAATCGATCAACCATAGAGCAAGATCTGTCTCTTTTAATTCTTTTTCTGAAAGATGTTCTGATTCTTTCTCTACAGGATCTTTACTAATATCTTCTGATCTTTTTATTACATTCGAATTTCCATTTAAAACCTGTTCAGCTCTACTAACTAAACTTCTAAATTCTAGATCTGAAAGTACCTTTCTGACTTCCGTCAGAGAAACCGTCTCTTTCCAAGATTCTTTTGGTAAAGAGAAATTAATGGGAGCATCCCTTCTGATCGTTGCTAACATCTTTGAAAAAGTAGCCTCATCTTTGTGCTCTTTCAAAAGATTCATTACTCTTTCACTCACTCCTGCCTTCTTAAATCTTTCGATCTCTTCACCTTCTAAGGCTTCATATATCTGTTCTACAGTTCCAAAGGTCTGAATTAAATTAGTTGCTGTTTTCTCTCCGATCCCTGGAACCCCTGTTATATTGTCTGATTGATCACCGCTTAACCCTTTGTAATCCGTCACGAACCTTTGAGAAAATCCATACCGTTCTCTCACTTCCTTTTCCCCATAAATGACTACATCCTTCACTCCCTTTCTTAAAGTGAAAACTTTTACCCTAGGTCCAACAAGTTGAAGAGTATCCATATCTCCTGATGCGATCACTATTTCTATGTCTTCTCTATCTTTTAATTCTTCAACAATAGTTCCTAACATATCATCAGCTTCAAAACCTTCTAGGGAATATTCTGGAATTCCAAAAGCATTAAATAGCTCTCTACTTCTTTTTATTTGTGATATCAGATCGTCATGTGTCTTCTGCCTGCCTGCTTTGTAAGCTTCATATGCAAGATGTCTGTATGTTGGTTTTGGTAGATCAAAACAAGCAACGATGTAATCTGGTTTGAATTCTTCAATGATCCTAAGAAGCATTAAAGAGAGTCCGTAAAGAGCACCTGTTGGTTCTCCTTTGCTAGAGGCAAAATCCGGTAAGGCATGGTATGCCCTATGTAAGATCGCATGGGAATCTAGTAGAACTAAAGTTTTTTTATTTTTATTTTGGGACATTTAAATAAGTTCATCTGGTACATTGATGATCCTTTCATTTTCATTGTCACCATGATCAAAATAGATCTCAAAAGCATCAGAGGGAATCAGACTTGGAATCTTTTCTGGCCATTCAATAAGGATTATATTTTCTGGATCCTCGATAGTTTTAGAAAAATCTAGATTTAATATTTCGTTTTCATTTTCGATCCTGTAGGCATCAATATGGAAAAAATTTTTAAAGATGTGATTGAAAGTTTGATACCTTTTTATGATAAGAAAAGTTGGGCTCTGAATCGTTTCCTTTACTCCTAATCTCTTGGCAAAGAATTGCGAAAAAGTTGTCTTACCAGATCCAAGATCTCCTTTAAGAGACAAAACCGTAGCCGTTTTTTTAGGAGGAAGTGCAGTGATTCTTCTTAAGATCTTAACAGCAAGATCTTCTGTTTGTTCTGGTGTCTTTGAAACAATTTTCATAAAGTCATTTTAGCATATTGGAAAACTATCTCCCCATATATGCGAAAACAGGCGAGTATTGGGTTTGGACCAAATCTCGCCTGTTGTTTTTTTACCGTTTCGTTTTCATACCATTAAACTGGTTTGTTCAATGATAGGTTCCGCTAAGCGGAAATTAAAGTCTCGAGTCAATCTCCAGAGCCTTTCTGAAATTATTGGCATCACGAGTTTCCCCATGAGCCACCAATCCAGCAAGACTTCTTTTGACCATATCCCTTTCCTGCTCCGTGAGTTTTTGACCCGAAGCAATCTTGTCGTACACGCTCGCGTACGCTAGGGTTATTCCTCTATATTTCGGTTGATTTTCAGCATCTGCACGAGCTTTGCTCGCATAGTGACGAAACTCAACCGACAAAGGACGCTCAACTCCATTTTTTGGGTAAGTTCCCTTTGGCTGTTCTGAAACAAGTCGAATCTCTCTGACATTTTCCCTCGGAGCTTCAACTTGAGACACGACTCTAGTAACTGTCTGAGCTGGTATCGAAATAGGGTCCACAATAACAGTTTCGGATTGTTTTGAAACAATCGTCACTCTGTTTAGTTCCATCCTGAGACGTTCAACCTCAGTCTTCAAACCATCGATGATCGCTTGGTTTTTTTCGGTTTCAGCTTTTTTAGCTTCAGCTTTCGCCGTTTCCAGTTCAGCAGATGCTTTATCGGCGATCTGCTTTTGGTAATTGAGTTTGTCCTCAGCAATTGTCACTTTGGTCTCGGACTTAGCCTCAACCACCCTGACATCAGCAGTGGCCTTATTAGCCACATTCTCCACCGTGAGATGAAGAACTTCTTTTCCCCACTGGCTTTGACCGATGAAAGCTCCAATCACAAGTAGGGCGATGATAGCTATCGTAACTGCAAACCAACGGTTAATGTTTTCCATGTTACAGAATTCGCACAACACCTGATGGTGTTTGTTACAGCGTGGAATTACTTCCAGACCATTAACAACACTTGCAAAGGGCTCACTCGGAGACACCTCTAAGAGATTTTCTTAGGCAAGCTAGTGCGAAAAAAACGCAAAATACATCATTTACAGCGCTTTTTTCGCACTAACTTGAATATTTAACGAAACAGTTTCAAAGATCTTTACACTTGCTATTATATCACATTTATACAAAAAAGCAATCCCTACATAGAATATAGGGATTGCTTTTTCTTTTATTTATAGAGTTTAATTATTTCCAGAAAGTTTCCTATCCAGATTTTGCTGTTTGAATTTTGCAACTATTTCACTCCTAGAAAACTTTTCTCTCATTTCTTTCTTTCTAAAGATGAACCAAGCTATTACCATGCTCCAGAAGAAAAGTCCTAGAATGAAGATAGATATATTCCAACCTCCTTTGATCCCTGTGTAAGGAACCTGACTTAAAAAGACTCCGGATGTTAAACCTCCTGTTCCTGCATTATTTCCATAAACAGTCACATTTGAATTTCCTCCAACATTCACCTGACAATTAGCAGTAGTTGATTGTCCGTTTGAATATACCCAGAGAGTTATATATTTTGTACCAGCAGTGTAGAAGGTCTGATTGATACTTTGTCCTGATCCTGAAGCTGAATCACCTCCCCAGGTATATGAGTAATTCCCATTTCCTCCATTTGCATAAGCATTGAGGGTTACAGCCTGTCCGACCGCTGGGTTAGTTATGTTCGATGAACATGAAGCAGAAAGATTATTGTTGTTATAGTTATAGTTGTAATTTCCGTAATAGTAATCATAAGAATTATTTCCATTCACATAAGCACTACAATTTCTGTAAACAGTTTGCCCATTTGAAGTTATTGCAACAGTCGCTGATCTAGTTCCACTACCACCATAGCTTTGACTTACACTTGAGCCAGACCCAGAAACATCTCCACTCCATGAATATGTGTAATTCCCGTTTCCACCAGAAGCATTCACATTCCAAGTAACAGTATTTCCAGAATAAACATTTGAAGGTGAAGCGGTACAATATCCATCAAGATTTGTATTAATCTGATTGTTTTGAACATAAACTGAACAGGTTCTTGTAACACTAGAACCTCCTGATGAGATCCTTACTGTGGCAGTCTGAGTTCCTGCTGTGTTATATGTATTAGTAACAGTCTGTCCTGATCCAGAAGAAGCTCCACTCCATGAATATGAGTAATTCCCATTTCCCCCAGATCCATTGGCAGACCAAGTAACAGTTTGTCCGACATTTATTGAACTTGGGTAACCAGCACATGTTCCTGAAACAGAAGGATTCGATGCAACATGATCATTAGAACCATAATTGTAGTTATAACCTGTTCCATAGGAATAACCTCCATTGTAATAATATGGAGTTGAATATGAATATGTTGGAGAAACATAGCTATCAACATAACTATAACTATTGGGATTAGATAAAGTATCTGTTGTGTAATAATCCTCTGTTGAATATGAATCAGAGTAGTTAGATGATGGAGTATATGAATAGTTATCTGAATAATTAGATGAAGGTGTATAAGAATAAGAATCTGAATAGTTTGAAGATGGTGTGTATGAATATGAATCAGAGTAGTTAGATGATGGAGTATATGAATATGAATCGTCATCTCCAGCATCAGCATAAACACCCAGAGGTGCAACAACTGAAAACATCGCCAAAAGGATGGCTGATACTCTGTATATTTTTAATTTAATGTTGTCTTTCATAGATTTTATATCTTTTTACCCTCTTTATTTTAACCCTTTAATTATACACCATTTATACATAATGTCAATAACACGCCTCTTCCATTTTCTTATATGGAATTAAAGAGTGATACAAAAATAAATATAAGGTAGAATACATACACAATGGTTCAATTTGATGAAGATAAACAAAAAAGACAGCTTAAGGAACTTCTAAGTGAAGAAGAGGAACAATCGGCACAGATCCTTTCTCAAAAATACGGTGTCAAATACATTGATCTTTCTGGCATACCGATCAGTAGTGATGCTCTAAGGATAATTCCTGAAGTAGATGCGAGAGAAAGAGAGATGGCAGCATTCAAACTTGTTGGTAAAAAACTTTTTGTTGCCGTACGTTCTCCAAACAAAGACTCAGTCATCGAAATGCTTGATAAGCTAAAAGAAAAAGATTATACGATCGAGCTTTATATGGTTGCCCGTCAGAGTTTGGAAAAAGCTTGGGAAAGATATAAAGATCTTTCTTTTGCAATGGAAACAAAAGCCGGAACATTAGATATCTCAAATTCAGAGATAGAAGAATTTCTTAAGAAATTGAATTCTCTTGCAGATATTGAAGCTCTCTTGAATGAAAAAGTTGAGACAAACAAAGTGTATAGAGTATCAAAGATCCTTGCGATCATCATCGCAGGAGGGATCTCAACAGGAGCATCTGATATTCACATTGAACCTGAAGAAAAAATAGTTCGCTTAAGATACAGACTGGATGGAGCATTAGTAGAACTTCTACAATTTGATAAAGAGACCTACCAACTTTTGCTTTCCAGAATAAAACTTCTCTCTGGTCTTAAACTCAACATAAAAGAAAATTCCCAAGACGGAAGATTCAGTGTAAAGATCTATAACGATAGTATAGAGATCAGAAGTTCTACTCTTCCAGGTGCATTTGGAGAATCAATCGTTCTTAGAATCTTGAATCCAAAATCAATTCAATTTCCTTTAAGTGATCTTGGAATTCCCCCAAGATTACTAGACATATTTGTTAGAGAGATCTCAAAACCAAACGGAATGATCCTAACAACTGGTCCTACAGGAAGCGGAAAAACAACCACTCTTTATGCGTTCCTTCGCCGTGTCCACACTCCAGAGATCAAGATAGTGACCATCGAAGACCCTGTCGAATACCACCTTGAAGGAATAGTTCAAACTCAAGTCGAGGTAGAAAAAGGATATACATTTGCAGCAGGTCTCAGATCAACTCTAAGACAAGACCCAGACGTTATAATGGTTGGAGAAATTCGAGACAACGAAACAGCTGAAATAGCTGTTCAATCAGCTCTTACTGGTCACTTAGTTTTTTCTACTCTCCACACAAACAATGCAGCTGGAGCTTTCCCTCGTCTGATAGATCTCGGAGTTAATCCTAAGATCTTAGTTTCAGCTATCAATGTTGCAATAGCTCAAAGACTTTTGCGCCGCCTTTGCACAAAATGTCGAAAACAATCTCCCATTCCAGATAACAAAAGAGCAGCCCTTGAGATAATCTGGCAAAAGATAGAAAAGAAAGGAGGAAAGATATCTCAGAAAGATTTTATATATGAAGCTGTTGGATGTCCTGAATGTAACAAAACAGGATACAAAGGAAGGGTTGGTATCTACGAAGCGATTCTTATTGACCGTGCCGTCGAAGAAGTTATCCAAAATAATCCAAGCGAAAGAGAGATAGTTGAAGCAGCGGAACCTCAAAATATTTTGTCTCTAGCTCAGGATGGATTGCTTAAAGTTGCAGATGCAACAACTTCTCTAGATGAATTGGAAAAAGTTGTTGATCTTTCTTTTGAACTTCCTGAAAATTTTGATTACTCCCCACCATTAGCAGGAGGTGGAGATATTGGATAAAAGATCTAATGAAAAAAATACCGCTTCATATTGAAGCGGTATTTTTTTCATTATAAGTTCATGGAATCCATAAATTTGATAACTCTAAAATCTTGTGTGATGGTTACAAATTTATTGAAAAAGAAAAAACCCTAGCTATACTTAAAGCGAGATTCACGAAAAGAATCTCTAAGCAATACTTTAGCCCGGAAGCGAAAGTAAGGAGTAATTTTAAGGATGGAACCAGTCACTTTTCTCGTTGGAAAAAACCAGATCGTCCTTTAAATTAGGCCAAAAGACAAAATTAATTGTCCCATTGCTTAGAGACTCTTTGCGTTAAACGCTTGGAGTGGATATTTTCTACATGAACTTATGTTATAATACTAGCATAGTATTGTTTTAATGTCAACTGATATTTACTTTTCATTAAAAAGATTGTCTTCGCGTAAAATATGAGCACAAAGAACACTCAAAAAAATAACAGTACGGAAGAAAAAAAATCTTCGACATCTGAAGACAGAGTTTTAGATCAAACTCTGCGTCCTTCTTCATTTCAAGAATACATTGGACAAGAAGGGATCAAAAAAAATCTCTCGGTCCTTATTTCTGCAGCAAAAGGAAGAAATCATGCACCAGAACACATTCTCTTTTATGGCCCTCCAGGACTTGGAAAAACAACTCTCGCACATATCATTGCCAAAGAAGCCAATGCTGAGATAAAGATCACTTCAGGTCCTGCTATTGAAAAAGTTGGAGACCTTGCTTCGATCCTAACAAATCTTTCACCTGGAGATATCCTATTTATCGATGAGATCCACAGATTGAATAAGACAGTTGAAGAAATACTTTATCCAGCCATGGAGAACGGGGCTCTCGATATTATTATTGGAAAAGGTCCTTCAGCTAGAACCATACAGCTTGAACTTCCACCTTTTACAATGATCGCTGCAACAACCAGAATTGCAATGGTCTCCTCCCCCCTCCGATCGAGATTTTCTGGAGGAACTTTTAGATTAGATTTCTATACCGATCAAGAAATTGAAAGGATCATAAAACGCTCTGCTGATATTTTAGGGATAGATATTGATGATGAATCAAGTAAAGAGATCGCAAAGAGAAGTAGAAAAACTCCTCGTACTGCAAACTATCTGTTGAAACGTACACGAGACTTTGCACAAATGGAGAACAAAGGAATAGATAAAGAGATCTCTAAAAAAGCTCTAGAAATGATAGGAATCGATGAAGCAGGACTTTCTGATTCAGATCAAAAAATATTGGAAGCTTTAATAGAAAAATTCAATGGAGGACCAGTTGGACTTAATACTTTAGCAGCTTCATTAGCGGAAGAAGAAGCAACTATTGAGGAATTTAACGAGCCTTACCTACTACAGATCGGATTCATCGAGAGAACCCCAAGAGGAAGGATCGCAACAGAAAAAGCTTATAAGCATTTAAAAATCGATTACCCGATTGATAAGCAATCGAAACTGATCTAGTATTTTAAGATCGATCTAATATAAGTCATTAACTAAATCTAGATATGTCAGGACATAATAAATGGACACAAATAAAGAGACAGAAAGGTGTGACCGATGCTAAAAAAAGCAAAGTATTTTCTAAGCATGCCAGAATTATTTCGGTTGAATCTAAAAGATCAAATGGGATTTCCTCACCAGGACTTAATCAAGCGATCGAAAACGCTAAAAAAGATAACGTACCTAAAGATGTTATTGATAGGGCTATTAAAAAAGGAACAGAAGTTGGAGGAGAATCTTTAGAACAGATCACCTACGAATGTTACGGTCCAGGAGGTTGTGCAATCATCATTGAATCATTAACCTCAAATAGAAATAAGGCAGCTCAGGAGATCAAACATATCCTTTCAAAAAATGGTTTTTCTCTGGCATCAATTGGAAGTGCTTCATGGGCTTTTAAAAAAGAAAATAATACTTTCATACCTCAGACAACTGTTGATCTTGAAGATGCAGACCTTGAAATTCTAAGTAAACTCGTTGACGAGTTGGAAGAAAATGAAGAGGTTCAAGAAGTCTTCACTAACGTAGAATAAACAATTGACATCTTCAAGATGTAAGACTAATGTCTAAATTAGTCTGTTGTTATTTTATGAAACCTGTGACCCCTGCGGAAGCGATCAATGAAGTGTCCTGTGTGGTAGAAAAGATCAATCTGATCCTTACAGGACTTGGATTAAAAGATTTTCCTAAAATGATCAGCTTGGAAGAAATTGGACTAGATCCAAAATCCCCCAACAAGGAGATAATCCTTTCTTGCTCCATTGCAGCTTATAAAAAGGCTGGGTGGGACGTCTCTAAAAACCGTTCGATGTTAATGGAAGGATTATATTTTTCTTCACCCATTACCACCACACAAACTCTCTGAAATAAATTTCCAGAGAGTTTTTTTATTTACTCACAACGTAAATACTAGACAGAGATTTATTGACAAAATAATATATTTGTGTAGTATTTTTTATATGAAGAATGATCCTTGCAAAACAAACCAAACTGAATTGTTGGATTCCAAGACCAATACCCTTCGATCACATTTATCCATAAAGACAATGAATCTTCTGTCGGTCTATTTTCCGACACTGAGAGATCTTGTCAAAAAAAGTAGCTCTGACCTGATCAAATACAGGAATTTCGGAAAAAAGACCATCTCCGAGATCGAAGGAGCTTTGGATAAAGTTGGTCTCAAACTCGGGATGGAATTTTGATCCCCCAACGCAGTCAATCGCTAAGTTCCTTTTTGGAACTTAGCGATTTTTTATTAAAAAACTTACAGTATTTTTTGATACAATGACAATTATGAGAATAATTTCCATTGACCCTGGCTACGAAAGATTAGGAATCGCTATCCTAGAAAAGATAAATAATAAGGAAAAACTGATATTCTCAGAATGTTTTCAGACATCAAAAGATCTATCACACCCTGAAAGAATATTTTTAGCTGTTTCAGAAATTGAAAGGATCATAAAAAAATATGGACCGAAAGTTCTAACTCTTGAGACATTGTTCTTCGCAAAGAATGCAAAGACAGCATTAAAGGTAGCAGAAGTTCGTGGAGCGATCTTATATCAGGCGTTAAGAAGTGAACTTTCAGTTTGCGAACTTTCACCTGGAGAAATAAAGATCGCAGTTTGTGGAAACGGAACCGCAGATAAGAAAGCTGTAATAAAAATGGTACAGATCATATTAAATTTACCAGATGAGAAAAAATTTGATGATGAATTTGACGCAATCGCAGCTGGATTGGCTTACTTTGCACTAGAAAGATCCAAGAGATTATCTTAAATTTTAGATTTCCACAGCCTTGAGGGCTTGCACTATTCCCATTGTTTTGGTACAAAAGCAGGTACGGGGAAAACCCAATGAGAAATTAACAAAAAATAAATGAACGATGATGATAACAAAGATCCTTTCTTAAAGGACAAAGATGATGTGGTTGATGCAGATCTAATAGACGGAGAAGCTGATCTTATAGAAGACGATATATTAGATGAAGATATCGTGGAGCCAGATGAAGAAGAAGACGAGGCTCCTTTGTGGGAAGAAGAAGAATAGATTCAGAAGTTTGAAGATAAAAAATACCAGATCCTAGGATCTGGTATTTTTTATCTTCAGGAAACGATGTTTTCCTATCTTGTAAGTACCAGGACTTGCAACCTCCTTAATATCAGTTATCTTCTTATCATTTTCTAAATGAGTAACAGCCTTTTCCTTCACCAATCTTGCAAATTCTCCTTTAGATGAAACTACATTTTGTCTCAAAAAAACCTCACTCAGTAGATCTTTCTCATTCACTTCAACTTCTAGTATGTCTTCTGGTATCTCTTTTTTTGAGAAAGTTGTTTCAAAATCATTCGCGACTTTGTCAGCAAGCTCTTTGTTGTGATAGATACCAATGATCTCTTTTGCCAAGAATATCTTAATATCTTTTGGATTTTTTCCATTGGATAATTCTTTCTCTATTTCCTCGATCTTTTCAATTGGCAAAAATGTACAATCTCTTAGAACTGGTATAACAAATTCATCAGAAAGAGCCATTATCTTTCCAAACATATCTGTTGGATTTTCTTTGAGCCCTATAAAATTACCTTCACTTTTGCTCATCTTTTTGCCGGTCTTAGGATCAACTACCAGATCAACAGCAATAACGAACTTCTCTTTATTTTTAAGTCTTTTCAAAAGAGTACGTCCAGCAAGCATATTGAATGTCTGATCAGTACCACCTATCTCTAAATCAACATCAAGAGCAACACTGTCATAGCCCTGCATTAGAGGATATAAAAATTCATTCAGATAAATTGGATTTCCTTCTTTTATCCTTTTATCAAACATATCTCTCTCAATCATTTGTTGGACAGTAAAGTTTGAAGCAAGTTTTGTCACGTCACCAAAAGACAATTTAGAAAGCCATTTACTGTTTTTTACCACCTTAGCTCCATTTTTAGAAAATCTTTTGAATTCAATTATTGGACTTATCTGTTCTTTCCAACTTTTTAAATTATTTTTTACATCAGTCTCAGATATAGCTACTCTGGTATTCAATTTTCCAGTTGGATCTCCTATCATTGCAGTAAAATCACCGAAAAGCATTATCACTTCATGGCCAAGTCTTCTGAATTTTTCGAGCAGAATAATATTTTTTGAGTGTCCAAGATGGAGTTCTGTTCCTGTAGGATCAGCTCCTAGATAGATCCTAAGTTTTTTACCCGAAAGCAAGACTTTCCTTAATTCTTCTTTGCTGGGATAAACAGCAGAAACACCTCTGCTTAATATCTCATCTATTATTTTTGGGTCAGTATTTATTTTCATAATCCACTTATTTACATTACTTTACCACAAAAATATTGATTTTTGGTGTAGAATATTGTGACCTGTGGCAAATATAACAAGCAAAACAAATAAGCGTAGAATTTTTTTCAAAAAGCTCAAACATCTACTAAAAAAACCTTTAGTAAAAAGATCAATATATCTAGGATTGATCTTAATTTTTGTAATCGGAGGGATCGGAGTACTTTGGATCTCATCACTTCAACTACCAGACCTAACCACTCTTAACGAACAGATCCTTACCCAATCGACAAAGATCTTTGATAAGACAGGACAGGTTTTACTTTATGACTTTGGAAATAGTACAAGACGTACTTTTTTACCTATCGACAAGATATCTCCAAATATCAAGAATGCAACAATTTCAATAGAGGATTCTAGTTTTTACAACCATGGAGGAATAAAAGTTTCTTCTCTTGCAAGAGCTTTCCTCGTTGATTTTTTTTCTGGTCACTTCAGTCAAGGAGGTTCGACTATAACTCAACAGGTCATAAAAAACGCCCTACTTACTCAAGATAAGACGATCTCAAGAAAGATAAAGGAAATAGTTTTAGCTATCAAACTTGAGGAAGAACTTTCAAAAGATAAGATCCTAGAATTATATTTGAACCAAACTCCTTACGGAGGAACTATCTACGGAGCCGAGGAGGCTTGCCAACAATTCTTCGGAAAAAGTGCTGCAAATGTTGATATAGCTGAAGCTGCATATATAGCAGCTCTTCCTCAGGCTCCAACTTATTACTCGCCTTATGGAAAGAATAAAGCTGCTTTAGACCAAAGGAAAAATCTTGTTCTCCAAAAAATGAAGGATAATGGGTACATTACAGATGATCAATATCAGAAGGCAAAAGCTGAAGTAGTAACTTTTAAAGATTCTCTTTCAGGAGGAATAAAAGCCCCACACTTTGTGATGTATATAAGAAATTATATTGAAGAAAAATATGGAGACACAATATTGGCAAGTGGAGGACTAAAAATAACCTCTACTCTAGACTATGACATGCAACAAAAAGCTGAGGATGTTGTCAAAAGATATGCTACAGAAGATGCAGATAAATATCACGCTACGAACGGAGCTTTAGTAGCAATAGACACTCCAACAGGACAAATACTTTCAATGGTAGGTTCTAGAGATTATTTTGATAAAACGATCGATGGAAATTTTAACGTAACAACAGCTTCAAGACAGCCAGGTTCTTCTTTTAAACCAATTATGTATGTAACTGCTTTCAACAAAGGTTACACACCAAGCACCGTTCTGTTTGATACACCAACTCAGTTCTCAACAAATTCAAATTGTCCTGTTGGAAGCACCTCAAGTGAAAATGGCTGTTATGCCCCAGGAAACTATGATGGTAAATTCAGAGGACCTATCACAATAAGAAGTGCTTTGGGACAATCTATAAATATTCCTGCTGTAAAAATGCTTTACATGGTTGGAATTCCTGACGTTCTTACAACAGCAAAGAGTTTAGGAATCACTACCCTTACTGACACTTCAAACTATGGATTATCTTTAGTACTTGGAGGAGGTTCTGTAAACCTTCTACAAATGACAGGTGCTTACAGCACTTTTGCAGCAGAGGGTGTAAGACATCCTGTCACAGGAATTCTAAAAATAGAGGATAAAGCTGGAAATGTTCTAGAACAATGGCAAGACAATCCAACTCAGGTCATACCAAAACAATCAGCACTTGAACTAACGGATGTCTTATCAGATAACGTCGCTCGAACTCCTGAATTTAGTATCAATTCAACTTTATATTTTCCTGGAAGAAATGTTGCAGCAAAAACAGGTACAACGAACGATTACAAAGATATGTGGGTCATTGGGTACACTCCTTCAATAACAGTTGGAGCTTGGATGGGAAATAACGACAATACCCCTATTGCAAAACAAGTTGCAGGTTCTATTACTGGACCTATGTGGCATGAATTCATGAATGAAATATTACCAACCTTGCCAAATGATCAATTTGAAAAACCAGACCCTGTTGATATCAATAGTCAAAAGACCCTTTTGAACGGAAGTTATCACGGAAGTGATGGTTCCGTACACTCTGAACTTTATTGGATAAATAAAAATGATCCACTAGGTTCTTCACCATCTAATCCTTACAACGATCCTCAATTCTCAAGATGGGAGTATGGGGTACAATCTTGGTTCCAAAATGGAAATTCTGTGAGTTTCAGAAGTCCATCAAGTAATTCAACTAGTAGTAACCTTCCTGTTTCTATCGTTTCTCCTGTAAATAATTCTGTTTCAGCGCTGACAGATAAAATTACAACGAGCATCTCATCTTCTTCTAATTTACAAAAAGCGGATTACTTTCTGAATGATTCTTATATAGGAAGCTCAAATAATTATCCTTACTCAATAAGTTTTATTCCTGAAGGAGTAGGAGCTGTAACAGGAGAAAATACTTTAAAAGTAGTTGGAACTGATCCTAATGGGAACACAGGAGAAAGTAGTGTTGTATTTACAATAAAGTAGGTTCCTCTACCTAATATCTTTCACATTTAAATTTGGTCTTTGTTCGTTTAAAGTATTTATGATCTTATCTTTTTTCATAAATATTTGAGTTTTTGACATTGGGGATATCTGCAAAAAAATAATTCCATTCTTCTCATTTACCAAACTTTCATTTATCTCTTCACCTATAACTTCAGAAATTATTCTGGCAATATCTACTCTATCTTGCTTTGGATCTTTCAGATTCTTAAATCTCTCTAAAAAAGAACTAAGTATCTGCATTTTTATTTATTCATAGGCATCACTAAGTATAGGAAGTTTGAATTTGAACTATCTCTTATTACCATAGGTTTTCCATTACCATTCATCGAAATAGTGATACTTGAACTATTCAAAGATGGAATAGCTTCTAAAATATATTTGTGATTAAAATGCATTGAACAATCTTCACCTTCAAAAGAACCTTGGACTTCCTCTATCACCTCACCAGATCCTTTGCTTTCTGATTTAACAACGAGTTTCTTTTCCGAAGGAAGGATCGATATTGAACTTTGATTGAACTTATCAGAAAAAGAACTAGCTAATTTTAGTGCTCCAGAAAATTCTTCTTTCAAAATAGTAGCTTTGGTTTGAAATTCCTTTGGGATGATCTGTTTATAATCTGGAAAATTACCATCTATCAATCTTGATGTAATATAAACACCTTCTGTTTCTATTGAGATCTGATTCTTATTAGCTGAAATATTCAATTCACCTCTTCCTCCATCTAATATCCTTATGATCTCTGAAACATTTCTGAAAGGAATGAGTATTGGACTAAATTTCTTAGCCTTTTTTGTTTTTACTCTTTTCTCCGCAAGTCTGAAAGAATCTGTTGCAACAAAGACAAGTTCATCGTTATCCTCATAAAAATAAACACTTGAAAGTTCTGGCTTGATCTGAGAAAGGGAAGCAGCCCAAAAAACTGCCTTAATTCCTGATAAAAACTCCTCTGTGAGGATTTGGAAGCTTATCCCTCCTTCTGCTTTAGGGAGGGTTGGAAAGTCCTCAGAAGGCTCTAAAACAAGCTCTCCAACACTTGACCCACTCTTTATTTCCAAGATGTTGTCTTTCTTCTCTAGAATAACTTCTTTTGTTTGTTTTGAGTTTGAAAGAAAAGATCTTATTGAGGCTGCATTCAACGAAAAGACTCCCTCCTCTGAATTTTTAGAAGGGAAATGAAATTCAACCCCAACATCAAGGTTTGTTGCTCGAACAAATAATTCATTATCTTTTGCTTCAAGTAAAATACAAGAAAGGGTCTTTAGGGAAGCATTCTTGCTTGTTACCCTTTCTGCTTTACTGACAGCTTCTGCTAGTTTCTCTTTTATTGTTTCTATTTTCATAATTTAATAAG
>CAZKTY010000016.1:8097-16397 GCA_964555825.1 uncultured Candidatus Saccharibacteria bacterium | reverse complement strand
GTAGAGAAAACATCAGGAATGTGTAAGGTTGATTGTAAGTAGAAAAAACAAATGTTTAATGCAACCACAAAAAAAATAAAAAAATGAAATCGATCTTTCCTATATTATTAATAGTTGGTGCTGTGGGACTTTTTATTACTGTAACAGATCCTCAATACCAAACAGCAAAAGAGACACAAACTCAGGTGGATAGTTTGAGCTCTGCATTAGATAAATCACAACAGATCATTGCAAAGAGGTCAGAACTTCAAAAGCAGTACAATGCTTTTGCACCAAAGGATGTAAGTTCAATAAATAAACTATTGCCAGATAATGTAGATAACGTTCAGCTTGTTCTTGATATGAATGGTATTGCTAGAAACCACGGTATGGTCCTTAGAAATATTAAGATCCAGGATCAAACTAGTGCAAATACTTCAGCTGCTCAGACAACTCAAACAACACTTGGCCCAGATAATAGTCCTGTGGGTTCTTTTACTCTTTCTTTTAATATAACAGGAGACTATCAAAGTTTTACTGGTTTTTTGAAAGATCTGGAACAGAGTTTGAGGATCGTTGATGTTACGGGTATAAGCTTCAAGTCATCTGATAAAGGTATTTATGATTATGTAGTAACAGTAAAAACCTATTGGTTAAAATAAAAAAATGAAAGATTTTTATCAAAAATTTAAAACGCCGATCTTGATCATAGTCCTTTTAGGTCTAGCTTTTGTTGCTTATAACATGTTCTTTAAGCCAGCAGCAGATACATCAGCTCTTGTTGCTAATCCCACAACTTCTGATCCATTGTCAGCTGATTTTTTACCACTTCTTTTAAAGATCCAAGACATCAAATTTGATCAAGGTTTTTTCAGTAATAGTACGTATGTATCTCTCAAGGATTTTAGTCAGACCATAATTTCAAAAGATAAGCAGAGAAGTGATCCTTTTTCTCCAGCTTCCGGATTAGGAAACTCTTCCTCTACGGTTGAGAGCCTAGGCTTTACTCTTCAGACAGTGTCTTCAACATCTACTACTTCTCAAACTCCTGCTGCAGCAAAAGTTCCTGCAACAACTAACCCTAAATAAATCATGGATCTAATCACGATTCTTTTAAAAAAAGGAGTTATTTCTTCTGGAGATGCTGAAAGGGCAAAAGCAGAAGCAAAATCTGCTGATGAGATAGAAGGAATTTTAAAATCATATGGAATAAGTCCTTCAGATATTCTTTCTGCTAAAGGTGAGTCTATGAATGTTCCTATAAGGGAAATTGAGAATCCTAATATTGCGATGGAGACTTTGAAGTTCATTCCTGAGGATTCCGCTAATTATTACAAGATCATACCTTTAGGATTGAACAAAGGAGCTCTTGAAGTTGGTATTGTTGATCCTGAGAACTTGGAAGCCAGAGATGCAATAAGTTTCATTGCATCAAAAAATAATGTTCCTTATAAAATATTCCTGATCTCAAGAGAGGATTTCGACAAAGCGATGCTTTCTTACAAAGGTCTTTCTGGGGAAGTAACAAAAGCTCTTTCTGAACTTGAAGGTGATCTATCTGATGAAGAAAAAGAGATGGTTAACCTTAAAGGTGAAAATATTGGTAAAAAGATCAATTCAGTGAATATTATCGAGGATGCTCCTGTAAAGAAGATCGTCGCTACTATCTTACGTTATGCGATCGAAGGGGAAGCATCCGATGTTCATATAGAACCGATGTCAGATAAGGTCAGAGTTCGTTTTCGACTTGATGGAGCTTTACACACATCACTCATATTGCCGATAAAAGTTTTGAACACTGTTGTGGCTAGAATTAAGATCCTTTCTGATATGAAACTTGATGAAAAGAGAAAGCCTCAAGACGGTCGTTTTAGTGCGAGAATTGATGGAAGAAAGATAGATTTTCGTGTTTCTACATTTCCAACCTACTACGGAGAGAAAGTGGTTATGAGAATTCTTGATCAAGCCAAAGGAGTGAAAGCTCTTGATAATTTAGATATTTCTCCAAGGGATCTATTAATGATCAAGGAAGCAATTCACAAGCCATATGGTTTGATCTTAATATCTGGTCCTACAGGTTCTGGAAAAACGACAACTCTATACTCTATGCTTGGAGAAGTTGATAAAGAAACAAACAATGTGTTATCTCTTGAGGATCCTGTTGAGTACAACGTTGAAGGTATGAGTCAATCTCAGATCAGACCAGAGATCGATTATACTTTTGCTAATGGACTAAGAACAACTCTCCGACAAGACCCCGATATTATAATGGTAGGAGAGATCCGTGATAAAGAAACAGCTGCCCTAGCAATCCAAGCTGCTCTTACTGGACACTTAGTGTTCTCAACAATTCACACGAACGATGCTATTGGTGTGATCCCAAGATTGGTAGACATGGGTGTTGATCCTTACCTTATTGCACCAACTCTTATTCTTTCTATGGCACAAAGGTTGGTAGCAAAGATCGCCCCAGGGGGAGGAAAAGAGATCCCCGTGGAAGGCAGTATTCAGGTCATGATAAATAAACAATTTTCTGATCTGCCAGAAGAATTCAGAGATTCGATCCCTAAGGGAAATACGGTGGTTGAAGCTGTTCCAACGGGTGAATTTCCTAAAGGAACTCATGGACGAATGGCTGTGTTCGAGGTATTCAAGATGAATAGAGAATTAGAAAATATCATTCTTACAAATCCAGTAGAAACAGAAATTTGGAAAGCTGTAAGAAAACAAGGAATGATGACCATGAAAGAGAATGCAATTGTTAAAGCTCTAAATCATGATATTCCTTTTGAAGAAGTAAATACTCTCGCTTAACAATTTTAAATGATATAATTGGAAACATGGATGAGAACAAAGATGCAAATAAAGCGAAATATTCAGTAGTACTAGTTGATGATGATAAATTTTTGTTGAATATGTATTCAATGAAATTCACTAAGGAAGGTATTTGTGTCACAGCTTTTCAATCTTCTGAAGAAGCATTAGAAAAATTCAGAAAAGGTCTTTATCCAGATGTGATCCTCTTAGATGTTGTAATGCCTGGGATGGATGGGATCGAACTTCTTAAGACCTTACGTGGAGAGAATCTCATAAAGAACTCTTCAGTGGTGATACTCTCAAATCAAGGTTCCCAAGAGGATATAGATAAGGCAAAAGTTTTTAATATAGATGGGTACATTGTAAAAGCAACCACGATCCCATCAGAGGTTTTGAGGGAAGTCTCAAGAATTGTCGAAGAGAAAAAAGGAAAATAATTTATAAATAAAATAAATTAGAAAAAATGGATTACGATAAAGAAATAAAAGATCTACTTGAAACTGTCATAAGAGAAGGGGCGTCTGATCTGCATATTTCAGAAAAAAGACATCCAACCATTAGAGTGTCTGGAAGTTTGATCCCGCTTGTAAAAAAAGAGGTCTTCTCAAGCGAAGAAACAAGAGAAATACTCAGAAAACTCGTAAGACCAGAACTTGAAGATATATTTGAAAAGGAAAAAGAGATAGATTTTTCATATGAATTCGAAGACAAGGCACGTTTCAGAGGAAATGCTTTTTTTCAGCAAGGACATATTTCCATTGCACTTCGTCTTATTCCTAAAGTCATCAAGTCACTTGAAGAATTAAAACTTCCAGCAATACTTGGTGATTTTGCAAAAAGGAAACAAGGCTTCTTTTTGGTTGTTGGACCAGTTGGTCAAGGAAAGACCACAACTCTTGCATCAATGATCGAAATGATAAACCAAGAAAGATCAGAACACATCGTAACGATCGAGGATCCTATTGAATATGCTTACGAGCAAAAGAAATCGATCATTGATCAAAGAGAAGTAAAGATCGATACAAAAGATTTCCATTCTGCTTTGATCTCGACCCTTCGAGAAGATATGAATGTGATCATGGTGGGTGAGATGAGAGATCCTGAAACAATGTCTGCTGCTGTAACAGCTGCCGAGACAGGACACTTGGTCTTTTCAACACTTCACACTAATAATGCTGCTCAAACTATTGATCGAATCATTGATTCATTTCCTTCAGGTCAACAAGAACAGATCAGGATCCAGCTTGCTGGTTCTCTAATAGGAGTGTTCTCTCAAAGACTTATTCCTAGGATCTCTGGAGGAAGAATTCCAGCATATGAACTTATGATCGCAAATGATGCTGTCGCAAATCTCATTCGTGAAAAAAGAACTCACGAAATTGATACTGTTATTGAGACCAGTTCAGAACAAGGTATGGTTGATATGAACAGATGTTTGGCTGACCTAGTTCGTTCTGGAGAGATAAGCATAGAAAATGCTTATAAGTTTGCATTCAAGTCAAAGTCATTAGAAAAGATGTTGTAATTTATTCGTTTCACTCATAAATCATGTTATTCAATTATAAAGCAATAGATGAAAAAGGAGCCCCAATAAACGGATCTGTTGATGCTGTTTCTGCTGACAGTGCTATTGCTTCAATACAAAAAAGAGGTCTCGTTATAGTAACTATCAATGAAGAAAAACAAAGTTTTAATAAGACATTCAGTTTTTTCAATCGAGTAAAGAATAAAGATGTAGTTATCCTTTCAAGACAGATAGCAACTCTCTTTACAGCTCAGGTATCTGCTCTCAGGGTCTTTAGAATGCTTTCTGATCAAGCCGATAATCCAGCTTTAGGTCAGGTATTGGTGGAAGTAGCAAGCGATCTTCAAGGAGGAACTTCAATATCCAAAGCTTTATCAAAACATCCAAAGGTCTTTTCAAATTTTTATGTGAATATGGTAAAGGCTGGAGAAGAGTCTGGAAAACTTGATCTTACTTTTACATATTTGGCAGATTATTTGGATAGAAATTTTGCGGTCACATCAAAAGCAAAGAATGCTTTGATATATCCTGCTTTCGTCATCTTTACTTTCGTTTCAGTGATGGGAGTTATGTTGACTGTTGTTATTCCAAAAATAACATCAATCATCACAGATTCTGGGCAGCCAATTCCTGTTTACACTCAGATCGTCATAGACCTAAGTAATTTTTTGAGGGATTATGGAATATTTTTGGTCATCGCGATCGCTATTGGAACTTATTTTGGAGTTCAATACAGCAGAACAGAGAAGGGAGCTTATGCATTATCAGAATTGCAGTTGTTAGTTCCTTATGTTGGAGATCTATACAAAAAACTTTATCTTTCGAGAATCGCAGACAACATGAACACATTACTTACTTCTGGAGTACCAATGGTCCGTGCTCTTGAACTCACGTCTGACGTTGTTGATAACAAGGTCTATCAAACAATTCTTCTTTCATCGCTTGAAGCTGTAAAATCAGGAAGTACACTTTCTGATGCATTTTCAAAATACGAACAGATCCCAGGGATCATCGTTCAGATGGCTAAAGTGGGAGAAGAGACAGGAGAACTTGGAAGGATCTTGGATACATTGGCTAAATTTTATGAGAGAGAGGTTGTTAACGCTGTTGATACTCTTGTTGATCTTATTGAGCCTGTAATGATCGTTCTATTGGGATTGGGAGTAGCCTTCCTTCTAGCTTCTGTACTTATGCCTATTTACAACTTGTCATCCTCGATCTAAAAGAGAATAATATAAGGTCGCTCCTTTGGTTTTAAGTTTTGTTTTATTATCTAATTTATCCACACCCTATTTTTTTTATAAAAGATTTAGGGTATAATTAGCACACAATAATTAAAACAAATTCGCTCGGGTCGAATCGGGCAGAAATTAATTAAAAAGTTATTAGTAGAATATTTTAAAAAAATGAATAAACAAAAAGGTTTTACACTTATCGAACTTTTGGTTGTTATTGCAATCATCGGAATCTTGTCTGCTGTTGTTCTTACATCTCTTAACGGAGCAAGAAACAAGGCAAAGATCGCTGCTTTCAAATCTGAGCTTTCTGCACTTCAGCCCGCACTTATAAATACTTGTGATTCTCAAGCAATTGTTGCTGCAACAGATGTTCCTGCTTTAGGAGCTCACAGTCTTGGTGTTATTAACTCACAAAGTTGTGGAGCTGCCGGAACAAATACTTTCAGTATTACTTTCACTCCAACCAACGGAGCTACAGCATGTACTAATGGTACTGTTACTGATTCTACTGTCACATACACTGGAGGTTGTTGATATTAGTTTAATACAAAAAAACCCGCTCTCGCGGGTTTTTTTGTATTTGGTATAAATTGATTAATGATTTAAAAATTTATATAATAAACGACAAGTCCTATATAAAAAGTATCGGTAATATAACTACAAAATATGAAAAAAGGTTTTACACTCATTGAGCTATTGGTCGTAATTGCAATCATCGGGATCTTATCTGCTACTGTTCTTACATCACTCAATGGTGCAAGAGTGAAGGCAAAAAATGCAACGTTCAAAACTGAACTTACTCATCTTCAACTTGTACTTATAAGTTCATGTGATTCAGCAGCTCTCGTTGCAGGTACAGATGTTCCTGCTATCGGAGCTCACTCGATAGGAACAATTACTGCTCAAAGCTGTGGTCCAACTGGTGCAAGTACTTTTAACATTACCTTCACTCCAACTAATGGTTCTGCTTGTACCCTAGCAACTGTGACAAATACAACGATTACTTATACTGGTTGTTAATTATCTTTGTTGATCAAAAAAATAGATAACTATTTTACGAGTAGAGAACCTTTTCCACATCTATGGTTTGTTTACTCTAATACTAAATAGATCTATACTTAAACGCGTTATATAACGTTTTAAATGTACTAATCTAAAAAAATGAATAAACAAAAAGGTTTTACACTTATTGAGCTTTTAGTTGTCATCGCGATCATTGGGATCTTGTCTTCTATAGTTCTAACATCACTTAATGGTGCAAGATCAAAAGCAAAGGCAGCTGCATTTAAAAAAGAGATCACATCGATCCAGTCTAGTCTTATAACTCAATGTGATTCAGATCAGATCGATACAACTTATCTAGGTGCGGGAAATACTCATGATGTTATAACTCCTCCAGTACAGACAACAGATGGTACAGCTCCTGATGGTTATCAGAGTTGTGGAACAGGGGATGAAAGTATTACCAACAGATTCACTGTTGATGTAGATTCCAACAACGGTGTAACTTGTACCGCTGTCATGACAGAAACAGGAACGACTTTTTCTGGTACTGATTGTTAAATTTCTAAGCAAGATATTTTGCAAAAACCCCTTTTGAGGGGTTTTTGTTTTTTTAAAGGTTATTTTGGTTCATGTTATTGTGATAAAATATTCTCATGAAAAAAGGCTTTACGTTGATAGAACTCTTGACGGTCGTTTCGATCATTGGAATTCTCTTGGCAGCATTACTACCGTCTCTAACTTCATCAAAAGCAAAATCAAGGGATTCTGTCCGTCTTGGGGATCTGAAGAGCTTGTCTTCAGCAGCTGAAAATTTCTTTCAAGATGGAGGATATAAAAACTTTCCTACGGCATTAAGTGATATGAACTCCTATTTTACAAATAGCGCAGTTCCTGTGGATCCAAGAGGCTCTCCTTACTTGTATGCCCAGATCGCTAGTCCAAAAGGTTATTGTTTAGGTACAAATATGGAAGTGATCACTCAAGCAGTTCATCCTTGTACTATTGCAGGTGCGAACTATACAGTAATAGGACCATAATTTTTTATTAAATAATACTCTTGTGGTTCGACCTTATGTTATAATTTAAGAATGATCTATTATCTTGCAATTGTAGTTTTTATTTTTGGCACAATTATTGGAAGTTTTCTTAATGTAGTTGCTCTAAGAATTAATACTGGAAAAGGTCTCATGGGAAGATCTTTTTGCATGTCTTGCGGAAAAACTATCAAACCTTATGATCTTTTCCCTATATTGAGTTTTTTCTTTCTTTCTGGGAGATCCAGATGTTGCAAGACGAAGATATCTTGGCAGTATCCGTTGGTTGAATTCATCACAGGAATTGTTTTTCTTTCTATTTTTTTGAAGTTCTACAGTTTAGCTGCTGTTCCTGTCCTCGTTCCAACTTTTTGGTATTTGGCTTTTTGTCTTTTGATCGTAATAACTGTCTATGACATTAAACATCAGATCATACCTGATCTTCTTTCTTATTCTTTTATTTTTTTATCCTTTTTGTATTTTATAGGGGATAAGAGCCTTACAAGCATGTTCACTTATCCTGAGATATTGAATCTATTAGCTGGCCCTATTATCTTCGCGGTATTCTCGTTTATTTGGTTCATATCAAATGGAAGATGGATCGGATTCGGAGATGGGAAGTTAGCTCTTGGCATGGGATTTGCTTTAGGACTTTCAGAAGCCTTGTCTTCCATTGCTTTTGCTTTTTGGATCGGAGCGATC
>CAZKTY010000016.1:0-8087 GCA_964555825.1 uncultured Candidatus Saccharibacteria bacterium | reverse complement strand
GCCTTTCAAAGGCTAGGTATATTCAAAAGTAAGTTCAATCTGAAAAGTGCTGTCCCTTTTGCCCCTTTTATGATCGCAGGATTTTTCCTTGCTTTTCTTTTTGGTGCTGATGTTTTTAGTTTAAAGGCATTAATTTTTGGAAATGTTATCTAGATCAACCAAAAAAAATACAGGATTTTCCTTGGTAGAAATGATAGTTGTTGTGGCTATTATTATTGTGATAACCTCAGTCCTTCTTTTTAAGCAGTCAAAATTTTCCAGTGATATCTTAGTTACAAATGCTGCCTATGAGATAGCTCTTTCGATCAGAGAAGCACAGGTCTATGGTATTAGTTCCAAGCAAGGGACTGGCGGTACAAATTCAAACGTTGGTTACGGAGTATATCTGAATTCTGCACCTTCGAGCTCTTTTATTATCTACTCAGATAGCGATCAAAATTATCCTTTTAATTTCAATGCAGGTAATCCATCGGAATATACAACAGTTGAGACCCCAACTCTTACTCAAGGTCAGACGATAAAAAGATTTTGTCTTATAGGAGGGAGTTGTTCGGATACTGGATTAGCGGCTATCAACATAGGTTTTATCAAGCCAAATCCTGAAGCTTTGATACATGATAATTCAGCAACTAAATTTGCAGGGGCAATAATCGTTGTTTCTTCATCTATTGGTGACAAATGTAGAGTAGTTAGAGTCACTTCTATCGGGCAAATATCAGTTGATACACCATTAAGTGATGGAAGTGAATGTACTAGTGTTAGATCATAATGAATAAAGAATTAAAAGAACAAAGAAAGATCTCCGGTTTTACTCTCATTGAAGTGATGGTCTCCGTTAGTATCTTTGCTATTGTTGTTTTAGTTTCGATGACAGCCGTTCTTTCGATCGTTGATGCGAATAAAAAAGCACAATCGTTGGATGATGTTATCAATAATATGAATTTTACTGTTGAAAGTATGGTCAGAGACCTTAGAACCGGATATGCCTATAATTGTGGAGGAGTCTGCAATGCCGGTAGTGCTGTAAATTCGATCACTTTTACTTCGAGCATATCAAGTTGTCAGGTAACATATAGTTTGAGTGGCACTACTATATACAAGAATGAATGTGGAAGAGGAAATCAAGCGCTTACTTCAAGTAATATTTCTGTAAATCAGTTCAATCTTTATGTTTTGAATCCTAGTGGTGGAACAGGACAGCCTCTTATTCTTATGATCCTAAGAGCAACAGGTAAAGTAGGAAAACAGAGTACAGAATTTGATCTACAAACTTTGATTTCACAGAGACGTCTTAACATTTAATAAAATGAAGCTTAAAAATATATTCAAAAAAAATACAGAAAGATCGTTTATCCAAAAAGGGAAAAATGCAGGATTTACCTTGGTTGAAACAATGGTTGCCATCACTGTACTTCTAACAACGATCGTTGGTCCGATGGAAATTGCTTCAAAGGCTTTGTTCTCTTCTTATTATGCTAGGGATCAAATAACTGCGTATTACCTTGCACAGGAGGGAGTAGAATACATAAGAAATTTTAGGGATACGTATTATTTACAAAATCCAGCAGCTACTGATTGGCCTGGTGCATTTTCGAATTGTACTGTATCGGGTACAAATATTGGCTGTAAATTTGACGTTTCTCAAAGTCCTATAACAATGACTAAATGCGATCTTGATTGTGGTGCTTTGAATTATGATAGTTCAGTCGGCAGATATTCATACTTATCTTCTGGTACAAGCAAACCATCAAAATACACTAGGGTAGTGACCATATCACAGGATGCGAATACAGATGCTGTATTTGTGACTTCGACAATATCTTGGACCGGTAGTTATATTTCAGGCAGTACAAAATCATTCACGATAAAAGAATCACTGTATAAGTGGCAGACAAAATAAATTTTCTTATGAAAAAAGATCTAAAATTAAAAAATAATAGTAGCAAAGGATTTACTCTTCTTTTTGCTTCCATGATAGCGGGTCTTCTTCTTGCTATTGGAGCAGCAATACTAAGTATCACTGTAAAACAAGTCTCGCTTTCTGCTGCTGGTAGGGAGTCACAATTTGCATTCTATAATGCTGACACAGGAACAGAATGTGCTCTTTATCTTTATAGAGTCTCAAGAACAAATCAAATATCAACAACAGACCTTTGTCCTGCTGGACTTTTTCCAGAGAAAAATGATACAACCTCAAATGATCCAAGTTGTGCTTCCGCTAATTCACCGACAATATATAAATGTTTAGGTTCGTCTCTAACGACTTTAGGAGGTGCTCAAATAACTGATTTTAGTGGATCTGTTGCAACTGGTGTATATTCATTTAGTATCGCTTCTTCTACTCCGAATATTTGTTTTGATGTAACTGTTGATAAATCAGATACTGTAAATCATACGACCAAGATAATCTCTAGAGGGTATAACACTTGCTCAACTGTAAATAGATTTGGAAGAGCAATAGAAGTAGATTTCTAAAAGTATATGGTTCCAAAGGAAAAAATTGAACGAGTAAAAAAACTTCGTGAATTAATTGATAAATTAAGATACGAATATCATGTTTTGGATAAAGTAGAAGTCTCTCCTGAAGCTCTTGATTCATTGAAGCATGAACTTGTCCTTATAGAAGAAGAATATCCAGAATTGATCACTCCAGATTCTCCGACCCAAAGAGTTGCAGGGAAGGCTCTTCCAGAATTTAAAAAAGTGATACATCGGATACCTCAATGGTCTTTCAATGATGCTTTCAACGAAGGAGAGATAAAAGCTTTTGACGATAGAGTAAAGAAATTTCTTCAGAAAGAAGGAGTAAAAGAAGATCCTACCTATGTCTGTGAATTGAAGATCGATGGATTGAAGGTCGTGATCACTTATGAAAAAGGTCTTTTGGTCCAAGCTGCCACGAGAGGTGATGGAAAAGTTGGAGAGGATGTTACCCTAAATGTTAAAACTATTGAATCGGTTCCTCTTAGACTGAAAGAGCCTGTTGATATTATTGTAGAAGGAGAGATATGGATGTCAAAAAAAGTTTTTGAAGAACTAAATAGAGAAAGAAAAAAGAAAGGAGAATCTCTTTTTGCTAATCCTCGCAACATTGCAGCAGGTTCTATTAGACAGCTTGATCCAAAGATCGTGGCTGAACGAAGACTTCAAAATTTTGTTTATGATATTGCAAGGTCTGATGATTTTCCCCCAACTCAAGAAGGAGAATTGAAAAAACTACAGGAACTTGGATTCAAGGTAAGTAAACACTTTAAAAAGATATCCAATGTTAGTGAAATAATGGATTATTGGAAAAAATGGAAGAAAGAAGCCTCAAAGGAAGATTATTGGATCGATGGCATTGTAATTAAGGTAAATGAGAAGAAGTTTCAAGATGTTCTAGGTTACACCGGCAAAGCTCCAAGATGGGGTATAGCTTTTAAGTTTCCTGCCGAGGAAGTTACCACTGTCGTTGAAGATATAATTTTTCAAATTGGGAGAACTGGTGTGATCACTCCAGTTGCAAAGTTAGAGCCTGTCTCTGTAGCAGGTTCGACTGTTTCGAGAGCAACTCTTCATAATGAAGATGAGATAAGAAGATTAGGGCTAAAGATAGGGGATACTGTTATTCTTCGAAAGGCAGGAGATGTCATTCCTGATGTAGTAAAAGTTCTGCCTGAACTTCGTACTGGAAAAGAAAAGACGATATCAATGCCAAAGAAATGTCCTGCGTGCGGAACTGAATTGAAAAAAATAATTATCGGTGATAAGTCTAAAAAGAAAGAAGAACAAAGTGCTGCTTTGTACTGCACTAATACAAATTGCGCAGGAAAAGACAGAAGAAAACTTTATTATTTTGCCTCAAAGAATGCTTTTGATATTGAGGATCTAGGACCGAAAGTAATAGATCTGCTTTTGGATAACGGGATCATTGTTTCGTCTCCTGATATCTTTAAAATAAAAAAAGAAGATATTGTTTCTCTACCAAGGTTTGCAGAAAGATCAGCAGATAATCTTATTAGATCGATCAATGACAGGAGGAAAATTACTTTCCAAAGATTTCTTACAGCTCTTTCTATCTCGCAGGTAGGAGAGGAAACTGCCGAGGATCTAGCAAATAATTTTAAAAGTATTGATGAATTTCTCAAAGCATCAAAAGAAAAATTAGAAAGTCTGAACGGATTGGGTCCAAATATGTCCGATTCTATAATTGAATGGAGAAATGATAGGTCCAATCAGAAGATAATCAACGAACTCCTGAAAGAAGTTAAGATAATCTATCCAGAGAGAAAAACTGGAAGTCAAAGATTATTAGGTAAGACTTTTGTCCTTACAGGAACTTTATCAAGTTTAAGTAGAGATGAAGCAAAAAAGAAGATAAAAGATCTTGGAGGAGATGTTTCAAGTGCTGTATCTCAAAAGACCAGCTTTGTAGTTGCTGGTGAAGATCCAGGTTCAAAACTTGATAAGGCAAAAGAACTTGATGTTGAAGTGCTCTCTGAAAAGGAATTTTTAGATCTCCTGTAAAAGTAAGTTTTATTTGCTTTTTTAAGCCTTATTTTAGCCATATGTTTTTCCATTTGGATGATCTGAGGCTTATTTGATATACTTCATTTATGATTTCAAAAGACGATATAAAAAAGCTGGCCATACTTTCTAGACTCGAGATATCAGATGGAGAGTTGGAAAGTGTTTCGAAAGAGATAGGTTCTATTCTTGAGTATGTTGGAACTATCGATTCTGCTATCGCAGGAGAAGAAAATATTGATGCTCCTGTTATCTATAATAATCTTCGTGAGGATGAAGATCCTAATGAGACAGGTAAAGAGACTGAGACTCTGCTTTCATCTGCACCGAAACGCGATGGAAATTTTGTAAAAGTAAAAAAAGTAATGTAATGATAGATATAAAGACACTCACAATTAAAAAGGCTAGAGAATTTTTGGATTCTAGACAGATATCTTCAAAAGAACTTTCTTTGGCATATTTGGAAATGATCAAGGAAAAGAATCCAGATCTTAATGCTTATCTTGAAGTTTATGATGATGTTGTGTCACAAGCTGAAGAAGCTGATAAGAGGATCCAGAATGGTGAAAAGGGTGACCTTTTGGGAATTCCACTTGCTCTTAAGGATAATATTTTGATAAAAGGAAAAGTTGTTTCAGCAGCATCAAAGATCCTTGAGAATTATAAAGCTACATACAATGCGACTGTTATTGATAAATTGAAAAAAAGTGGAGCGGTCTTTTTAGGGAGGGCAAACATGGATGAGTTTGCTATGGGTGGCTCAACAGAAAATTCTGCATTTGGACCAACAAAAAATCCTCATGATCTTTCAAGAGTTGCTGGAGGATCATCTGGGGGATCGATCGCTGCTGTTGCTTCAGATATGGCCCTTGGTGCTTTAGGATCAGATACAGGAGGATCAATTAGACAGCCTGCAGCTTTTTGTGGAGTTGTTGGAATGAAACCTTCTTATGGGAGGGTCTCTCGTCACGGTCTTATGGCTATGGGTTCTTCTCTTGATCAAATAGGTCCTGTGGCTAAGACCATTGAAGATGCCGAGATCATCTTTAAAGTTATTGAAGGAAAAGATAATTTTGACGGGACTTCAAAAGAAGCTCCTATTGAGAAAAATAAAAATAGAAAGATCATTGGAGTTCCGAGAAAGATCCTTGAGGCAAAAGGTATCTCAGAAGAGGTCTTAAAGAACTTCAATGAATCTATTGAAAAGTTCAGATCTGTTGGGTATGAGATAGTTGATATAGAACTGCCAAGGATCTCGTATTCTTTGCCTGTGTATTACATACTTATGCCAGCAGAAGTTTCATCAAACATGGCGCGTTTTGATGGAGTAAAATTCGGTTCACTGAAAGAAGGTAATACCTTAACTGAGGATTATATGAAGACCAGAGGACAGCTTTTAGGAAAAGAAGTTAGAAGAAGGATACTGCTTGGAACATATGTTCTGTCTGCTGGATATTATGATGCTTATTATGGAAAGGCTACAAAGGTCAGATCACTGATAAAAAAGGATTTCGATGAGGCTTTCAAGAAAGTTGATGTTGTCTTGATGCCGACTGCTCCAACTCCAGCTTTTAAGATCGGTGAAAAGACAGCCAACCCAATAGAAATGTATTTAGCTGATATTTTTACAGTTACAGCAAACCTGATAGGTTCTCCAGCGATGTCTATTCCTTCCGGATATACGAAAGATGAAAGACCTTTGCCTCTAGCTATCCAACTTATTGCTCCTTATATGCAAGATGAGATCCTATTTGAAGTTGGAAAAGATTTTGAGAAAATCATCTAAAACCTTCTGTTTTTGTGATAAAATTGTTCTAACTAAAATTAATCACTATTGATATGGCAGAAAAAAAAGAAGAATCACATGAAAGTGGAGGAGGGGGATTAGATGTCCTGTTTTGGTTACTTCTTGTCGTTGTCGCTACTTTATTTGTGAGTTCATTTTTTAAAGCATTTGGTATAGATCTAACCAATCTTCCAGATCCTACGGTGATATTTGAACTTATATTCAATAAGATACAGGTCTTTTCTGTTTTTCTATCTTTGTTATTTTTTTCTGCCTATATTTATTACAACGTTAAACTCACAGAACTTTTTCATTCTGCGCATGGACATAGCGAGCATGATCATTCTCATAATAAAAATGAACCTATTCATGAATTAGATATTCAGAATCACCAGCCTAATAAGAAATGGAAAAAGATCGAAGATAATATGAGTTCTCAGAATGAACAAGATTGGAGGATCGCAATAGTGGATGCAGATATTATTCTTGAAGAAATGTTGGACCGTATGGGTTATGTTGGGGAAGGAGTTGCTGAAAAATTGAAGCAAGTAGAAAAAGCAGACTTCAGTACATTACAAAATGCGTGGGAAGGACATAAACTTAGAAATAGGATCGCTCATGAGGGAAGTAACTTCCATTTGTCTAGGACAGAGGCTGAGATAGCAGTAGAGAATTTTAAAAAAGTCTTCGAAGAATTCTATTTCATATAAAAATAGACTCCTTACCAATTGGAAGGAGTCTTTATCATTTTACAGATCAAACCCTGTAACAATTCCACGCAGAATATTAGCCTCATCGATCGGATGTACTCCGAATTCTATCTGACCGCCGTCGAATTTGAAGTACGATACCTCATCTTGGATATTTCCGGATGATGAGATGATCATGTCCCCACAGTCGATCTGAAGGTCCAGATATCCTTGGAGTCTTTCTGGGTGTGTCAGTAATATCGTGATGATATCAAACACTCCCAGACAGAATTCATTCGGACGAAGTTTGTCTTGTGCGTGTCTGAATGTCTCTCCTTGATGAAAGATACCGAACTGGGCTGGTACCAAAAGGATACCTGGTTCTCCTTGTTCTTCACTAAGTTTCTTCAAGTATCCATCTGTCCTGCGTGTTGGACAAAGGCGTCTGCTGTCTGATCGTACCTTTCGGAAATCGTAGATCTTGCGAGTTTCTCCGAAGGTCGCCATTGCTAACTGTTCTGCTTCCTTGTAGGTTTCCCCAAAATACTGATCTCCAATTCGATTGGGGATAGCAAACCAGCCGTCGATATACTGTGGAAGTTTGATCTGGTCTTCCTCGATCCTTCCAAGTAGATCTTCGTCAACAGGACCGATGCCCACGAAATATCTTCTGAGGATATCGATCTGTTCATTTGCGCTTTTTTGCTTGTGACCTTTTGGGTATTTGCAGTTAGACCGCGGATGAGTCGTTATCATAGTTTTGTTAAGGTCTTCAAAAATTAAAACATAACAACACTATTTTTGTCAAAAATAGCATAATAGATAATGGATCTATAAATAATTGTTGCGGGGACCGGAATTGCACCGGTGCTTCAAGGTTATGAGCCTTGCGAGGTACTGCTCCTCCACCCCGCTATGTTTAAGTCAACCTATCTTACTCTTTTTATATAGTATTTCAAGAGTATTAGTAAGTATTAAACGTATCCATTAAATCTTTATTTAAAAGGATATTTGTAGTATAAATAACGAATTGAAGGTTTGTCGGGGTAGCTCAGTTGGTAGAGCACAGGACTCATAAGCCTGGGGTCGTGGGTTCGATCCCCACC
>CAZKTY010000015.1:0-17796 GCA_964555825.1 uncultured Candidatus Saccharibacteria bacterium | reverse complement strand
AGTTATAATAATTATCAATATATTCAATATAATTTTCTTTTGAGATCTCAGGATGAGTATCTTTTATTTTTTTACCAAAATCAGCTCCACCTATAACAGTGTTATGAAAATCCAAATATACTTCTTTATCTAATTCTTTATTCAGTTCTATTTTCATAAGAAAATTGCTTCCCGTTTCGTCAACAGGAAGCATTTATTATAACGTCCGATAAACATCCCACACAAGCCAATCCAGAACAGCGAGAGAGTGCTTGCAGAACTTGTCGTCTACAGACCAAATGGTTCCATGACGCAAATATGCACTGTATGCACAACCCCCTCCACAAAGCCCTAGAGAAGGACAATCGATGCATTGAGGCATCGTAAGAGGAGATCTTTTCCCCCACTCCTGAATAAGTGGATTGTCAGCAAAAACAAAGTCAGAACTGACTTTGCCGAAGAAGAAGTTTTTGCAACCGACTCCTTCGTGACAAATCCCCAAGGACCCATCTGGCGAAATTGCCAACTGAGCCCCTGTAGCCTTGCAATCAAACGGATGAAGTCTACCATTGCTTATAGCACGAATTTTTCTCATGATCCGGTCTTCGTACAAGCCAATTTCCCTTGCCTTTTCGAAGTATTCAAGCATCCGTATCGTCGCCTTTTCGGTGTAGGAAGCATCAACTCGTTGTTCAGCTGTATCCAATAACAGATTGAAACTCACAGATGGAAAACTATATTGTTTGTGAAGAACAAGAAAGTCATCCAACCTGTCGATGTTATGCTCGCTAATGGTCGCAGATATGTTGATGTCTTTTCTGCCAACTGCATGCAATCGCAGAATTGAAGTCTCAACATCCTTGAACGTCCCTTTACCGTCTGCATAAACACGCTGAATGTCGTGAACTTCCTCACATCCGTCAAGTGATATACCAATTGTGATTTCTGGATGTTCAGCCAAGTACTTAGCTACTTCATCGGTGACTTTAGTACCATTGTTGATCAACAACAAGCCAACCTTGTATTCAGCAAAGGCTTCAGCATATTGAGTTTTGATGTACTCAATAATCCTCTTCATAAGTTGAAATGCAAGAAGTGGTTCGCCTCCGTAAAAGACAATTCGATTACGAAACCTGTTAAGCTTCAGGTTGGCAAAGTACATATCTACCGTCTGCCTTGCTGTTTCCCAAGTCATCATATTTGATCCAGGACTACAACTGGGCATGTTATTGTTTATGAAGCAATAACGACACCTCAGATTACATGTATCAGTCAGCAGTATGAAGAGAGTCTCCAAACTGGGTTCTAATACATATTCCTGCTGCTTCTCGTGAAGCATTTGTTCGTCGTCGTTGTTTACTGAGACAACGAATTGTTCTTCCTGTAACTCCAGAAGGATTTCATCTGCATCATCGTAATGTGTACGTAGATTTTCCGCCGTTGTCCCGTATCGTAGTTCTTCAAGAAGTAATTTATATTTTTCTTCGAGAAAGATAAGCGAAAGGTTAAGCGAGTGAAAAATTGCAAACACTCCATCACGACTCATCAAATGAGTCCACCGAGAGAGTCTAATCGGTTTATCATTCATATATTTGCGTTTCTGTATAAGACTAGAGGGGGCACGCAAGCGCACCCCCTCATTTTGTTTCGTCGGCGAAGGAGAATTAATCACAGGAGCAGCCACACGCGCAAGTTGACGCGAGTGAGACACTCAGGTTGATATTCCCCGCTACGCGAGCGAGTTGAGTTTTTGATACCTTTTTCATATGGTATTTCTATTTCCCCAGCTAGCCACGACCTTGCAGTGGTGGTTTGTTGTTGATTGCCAGAGATTTTTATCTCCAAAATAATTAAAAACAAAAATCTCTGGCAATCATTTCAATGAACCTTTTTTATTACTTTAACACACAAATAACAATTGGCAATGCTACTAATATCTTTAAAATTTACAAATAACTATAACTTTAACACTTCATTCTGTGTCACTTTTTGAAATTAGATATGTGCTTAATCTGCATCGATTTAGTATTAAAAATTCAACCAAAAAGCATTACCCCACAATACACAGCAAAGTTCGAGCTATGCTTGCAGAACCAAATTTAAACCTTATTTATCAGCAATTATTTTTAGTATCCACTTTAGAAGTTCGAACCATCTACTTGCTTTTTCTTTTTCTATATTGCAATATGCTTTTCAGGAGGAAATTAAAAATGTTTCATTTAATCGATAGACCAAACGAAGTTACGGCAGCACAAATTGCTTGGGTAGTTAGTCAATTCCAAAAAGCAGAACTATCAGTAAAACGAACAATATTCGAACAGCTTCATTCTCATGACACAAACGTCACGAGAACAGCAGCTGAGACACTCTACGGTTTCATTAAGAGTGCTTCCGAAGAAGATTTGGCGACATTTGCGATGGATAACTTAGGGACCAGAGAAGTCGATTTCCTTATCGACTTGTATAACCCATTACGTAAGCTCGCCGAACACTTTTTTCACAACCTGAAAAAGGTTGGCGACGAATACTTAATTGAACCTTACGATACTCTGTTTTACAAACAGACCCGCGTTGCATACACAACAAAGACATAATCGCTTAAACCTTCGGGTCCATAGCGATTTTTTTTATATTAAATTTGGATGGTTACCCGTCAGATCAAGTCTAGCAGAAACAGTTCAAGCTAATAAAAGAAGGTGTCGAAAAAGGATTCACAATTGATTACATCGCTCAGACAAAAAGCACGCTACGGTTAGATGAGTAGTTCAATGGGAAAAAGATGAATCGAAGAACATCAAAAATGTCACACCTGTCGCCACTCATCGAGCAAAGCTTCAAGTTCGATAATATAACCCCCATACTTAAATAGAACCACTGTCACAAGATGGTGGGTTTCTGTTTTATACAAAAGTTAATTTCCCTATTCTCCCCATATTAATTTTATCAAAGAATACTTCCTCAAAAGCCCTGTAATTAAGTTGTCTGCAGAGACATAATACTTGACTTTTAATCATATAAATGTTATCATGTTGAAAATGAAACTAGGTCTTTAAAACGTCCTACGGTTTTAACTACGTCAAACAATTATACAACCACAGAAAGTACATCCCATGAACAGACTCTACAGAGAAACAGGCTGTCTCACCCACGAGGAAGTTATCCTCGCAAAAGTCGTAACAGTGATTTTTACAATCGCACTCTTCTGCATCCTCGGTTGGACCTTCCAAGGTGATAACTTCATCCTTTGCAAGATGCACAAAGCAAATTACGATTCGGCGTGGAATGAGCTAAAGCTGGACAAATAAAATAGTGGTATCTTCCACCAAAATAAAGCACTGCTCTTCAATGAGTAGTGCTTTTACATTTATCAAAATAGGTTTTAATCTCCTATATACGACAGAACTACGAAAATCACCTACTTTAAAAGATGATCTTTATTACCTCAAAAAGAGTTAGAACCCATGGTACAATTTCTAGGTATTAATAAATTCAAAAAAATATAAATATGATAAAAGGAAATTTTCTTGGTGCTGCGATCGTAGCAATAGTCTACACAGTTTATATTTTGATGAATCCCCTTCCAGAAAAATGGCAAATGGCGTTGGTATTAGTAGTCCTCAATGCTTTGACTATCATACTTCTATCATTTGCATTTAAGTAGAAATTTAATAAATCTATGCAAAAGATCTCAACCCATATCTTCATATACACCTCAATAGCCTTCGGTATCATCGGTCTGCTTATTGTCTTTACAAGTTCTGGACCAGACCATATGGACACACCATGGGACAAGATACTTGCTAAGCTTTTATTCACTTGCGTTTTCATCATACTTCCTTCTTTTGCTCTCAGTATTGCGAGTAAGTATTTGAAAGAAAAATGATCGCAGTTGGTTTTTATTTACTAATTTCTTCAATAATTACTATTTGAACATCATCCCAGAGCAATCGAAATCATCTTATTTTACAAGATGATTTTTGTACCTTTAGTTAGGTTATAACTTTTGCTACAATGAAGAAGATCTTATCAAAGAGAATTGATTTTATGAAAGAAGAAAGAGAGCCAACATTAGATAAAAATTCAGCACTAACACAAATTGAATTTATAATTCAACAAGCTTCGATGAACCCAAATAAAAAAACAGAGATCTCAGAACTAGATACAATAAAAAAAAGAACTAGAAAGCGAAAAGATTACCCCTAGTGAGGCTATAAAGAGAGCAAATTGTGTTTTTGAAAATGGACAATGCGATTGTTGTTAGATCTAAATTAGGCAATGTCTTTTGATATTCTCAGATAAAATAACTTTTATCTATATATTTCGATAGTCATTTTTAATACCTATAATATAATCTGAACCTTTGATACAATTGCGCTATAAAAATTTACAATAATCACTATGTCGGATAAAAAAGAAAAAGTCGCATTAAGTTCAGTTTTTGCTGGTATTGTTCTGACCGGGATGAAAATAGTTGTAGGAATTATGACTGGAAGTATGGGAATCATTTCTGAAGCAGCTCACTCAACATTAGATCTCGGAGCTGCTTTGTTAACTTTATTTGCAGTAAAAATAAGTGGAAAACCAGCCGACGACAGACATCCTTACGGTCACGGGAAAGTAGAAAGTATCTCGGCTTTGATCGCTACTGGATTATTATTATTAACCAGTATTTGGATCATTTATGAAGCTATTCATAGAATTATAACTGGAGATATAGAAGTTGAAGCCACTTGGTATGCTTTCGCTATAATAATTATTTCAATCCTCATTGATATCTCTCGTTCTCGATCACTATACAAAGTTGCTAAGGAGACAAATAGTCAAGCCCTAGAAGCAGATGCTCTTCACTTTAGTTCTGATATATGGAGTTCTTGTGTTGTGTTGATCGGTCTGATCTTAGTTGCTGTTGGGATCAAAGGAGCAGATTCTTTTGCCGCTATTGGAGTAGCTATCTTTGTACTAACTGCCGCCTATCGTTTAGGTAAAAAAACTATCGATGTTTTAATAGATACAGCTCCAGAAGGTATAACTGATATTGTAAGAGAGATAGTTTCCAATATTGAAGGGATCATTAGCATAGAAAAGATACGTGTTCGACCACTAGGGTCGTCAGTATTTATAGAAGTAGAGATAAATATTAATCGTGGATTTTCAACTATTAAGACCAATGAAATAGTTAAAAGAACGCGAGAAGCGATCCAGCAAAAGATAAAAGATTCTGATATTCTGATCCACACCAACTCAATTCAACTAAAAGATGAGACAATGATCGACATAGTGAGAACCGTCTCATTCAAACATGCTCTTTCAGTACACAGTATCATTGTTGATAGACTAAATGATCGCAAATATATTAGCTATGATCTTGAATTACCTGGAGATCTGACTGTTTTTGAAGCCCATGAGATCGCAAGTCATCTTGAAAAAGAGATCCAATCTGAAATAAGTACTGACATAGAATTAATTACACACATTGATCCTCATATTATCGAAGAAAAAATTAGTGAAAAACTTTCTGATAAAGAGATCCTTTCCATTGAAAAAATAGTGAGGGAATCTATTCTAAATATTGGAATTATCAAAAATGCTCATGATATTTCAATTAGAAGAATTGGAGAGAATATCTTTATAACATTGCATTGTTACGCTAAGGCAGAAGAAAAGATCGAAAAGGCCCACCAATCAGCTAGTAAATTAAAATCACTCATAAAGGAAAAAATTAAAAATGTTCAAAATGTTGTAGTGCATGTAGAACCAGAAACAAAAATATAAAAAAGAATGAACTAACAATAAATTTGTTTTCTAACATCTGTTATACTTTGAACATGAATAATGAGAACAATCCTGAGAGATTGCCTGAGTATACCTCTGAAAATTTTCAAGAAGAACTAGAAAATTCAAAAAATTCAACTGAACTTTTTCTTAACAATCTCTTTTTAAATTTACCTCTTAAAGAAGACAAAGGAGCAATATACAGAGATGCTCAACTCGGTCGTTCAGGTTGGCCAAAAAGAAAAGAAATACCCAAAAGAAGTCAGGAACTTTCTGATGCTATAGATAATTTTTGTAATGAGAAAGGAATAGATTTTGGTGAAATGACCTCACAGGAGATCATGGAAAAAGAAGAGTCTTTCCTTACTGATCTGTATATATACTTGAGAAATAAAGGATTCAGCCATCAAGAAATAACAACCTGATCATCTAATCTCAGCTAAAAGATACGCTGATCAAACGAGATAAAATTAAATTTTGTGCTCTTACATCTTGTGTAATAATGCTGTCTGAATATGAATATGATCTTGCACCTTGTCATCGGCTTGTCGTCTGTAATTCTTGCTATAACAATGTTTCTTTGGATACTCTTCGGACCATTCCCTTCTGAGATGATTTTACGAACGAGAATTAATAGACTCAAAGACTGGTCTGAAAGGAACCCAAACAAAAACATTGAAGACCCAGAATGTCTTAAGCTCTTAATCTCGATCAGAGAGCAAAGAATAACTACTAATAGTAGGTACGAATGGTCAATTCTTTCTAGGCCTAAAGTTGCTTTTGAAGTTTTGAGATCACTCTGCCCTGTCCCAAACGGACGGATCGTAGTAAAAGGCAATGTTCTTTACGATATTCTGACCAAACCAGACATGACAAAAAATGAACTCGAGGGAAGATGGAGTTATCTTTCTTTTGTAAACGAACAAGACCTGCTCGTTTAAACTACAGCCCTTTGGGGCTATTTTTTTTATAAGAACATCCAAAATAAGAATAGAAAAAGGCGGAATAAGATGAGCGTACAGGTTTTTATATCCGTACGCTCATGGTCCAGCTGGTAGCGAATCAGCCTTAACCAAAAAGATAGTGAAAGGGGTTTAGCCTTTCGTAGATTGGATCACCTCATTTCTAAGATAATTTTTTATGCCGAACAATTTGTTCATCATTTCTACTCCCCCTTTCTAAAAGAATGCTAACAAAATAATACACCTTTTACCCAAACAAAGTAGTACTGTCAAAAGTCATCTGTGCATAACTTTTTTGCACAAAAAAAATACCACCCAATTTAAAAGGTGGTTTTTTCAGTTAAGCTCCGTACTTGTTCGTGATACGAATGATCGATCTTCCACTTTCAGGGTCGATGAATTTTACAGCCAGAGATATCCTGTTCTCTTCGTTCAAGGCATCCCAATAAGTCGATGAGACTTCTTCAATATTGCCCTCGACAGGCATAATGAGAGGTTCTCCTAAAAACATCGGGAGAGGATTCCCGTCGCCTGAATATGTACTGACGAAATAACCAAACCCTTTTTGGATACCCTCATACTCATACGAGATCCTTTCACAAGTATCATCGAACGGTGACTTGCGAAGGATAGCGAATTGTACAAACCTCCTATCTGGCACGACAGAGATCATCCCTGTGATGCGCTGTGTGAAGTTCGGTCCATCGGGCTCAAACTGTCTTGATGCAAGCATCTGAGACAGATTTGTTGCCCAACCATATTCACGGATCACATCATCAGTTTGGTCTCCGTTACTGACAACATATATGCCCGCATCTTCAGCCATTGCGCGATACAAGGTCAGACTGGTATCACCTGCCGTCAAAGGATCGGCAGAATCCGTAAAAACACTACCTCCATCCTTTTGTTTGAAGATGCGATTACGGCTATTTGCACTCCGACCCATGATCCAATAGATCTGCACGAGATCTCCACTTATACTTCGAGCGAGGATAATACCTCTCCCAGGATAAGGGTTATTTCGTAACGCTATTAAGTTACTTTTTGCTGCTTGTTCAATGTTCAATTGATCTCCTTTTTTTGTTTGATCTGCTTTCCACGAATTCCTAAAAATAGGCTATATCACATAGAGATAGGTGTCAACATATACTTAAATAATATAAAAACCTCTGATATAATTGACACGTACATTTTATTACTCATTAAATAATTCAAATGATTGATTATCCAAACCTTCTCCAAACTTTGCACATCAATGAACTTAATGAAAGATCATCTATTGATGATATAGATGTTGTATTCAAAGCCTTAGGTTATTCTACGGAAGATAAGAATCAGGCAATTCAATCACTAAAGACTAACGGATGGCTAATGGCTCCAGCTATTCCAGAACCAAAAGTTGAGGTAAATGAAATTCCAGAAACTCAACCAATAAGTACTCCAATAATAGATATAGATCCAGGGACGTTGGCAAAAGTCCCTCCAGCAGCTCCTGTAGAACAGGTCTTGAATTCTCCTCCCAAAAAGATAGCAAAGACCATAATGATACTTATTATCATTTTTATAATACTTGCTGGAATAGTTTTAGGTTTTGCATATGTTGAGAACATATGGCCATTCCAAATATCCTAATTTAAGTAAAAAAAATTGTTGCCCTGTTATAGGCAACATTTATATTATTCTCCGCGCAATTCCCTCATAAGCTCCTCTGTTGAAAGAACTCTGTTAACACGATAAGCATTCGTGCCAACAGTATAGAGAGGTGGTTCTGTCGGAGCATATCCTGCTGAAGACATGAGACCACTGCAAATGCACAAGAATTTATCATTATTCGGACGACCAGGCATTGCCTGACAGACCGAGAGTTTTCCATCATTTCCTCGTTGAAGGACATATCCCATCCTGCACTTCGGTGTACGAACAGAAGTGTACATCGGAGAACCTCTAAGGATCCTGAAAGGAAGTCCACACGGCGAAGCAGGAGGGCTTTCAGGATAATCAACAATGACAATGTCATCTACTCCTGAAGCGACTACTGCTTGTTTGTATGCTTCGGTCGCAGAACTCTCTTTGGTTGCAAGAAAGCGTGTTCCCATCTGCACACCACTTGCTCCCATTGCCAAGAATTTGACGATATCTTCATGCGTATAGATACCTCCAGCAACGATGACTGGAAAATCTCCATGTGCATGTGAGGTCTCAAGAACTGCAGGTAAAAGTTTTTCCAAAGCAAACTCTGGATCATTTACCTCAGCCATCTTAAAACCTAAATGCCCTCCGGCAAGTGGTCCTTCAAGAACAACCGCATCAGGCCGATAACTAGCCCTCTCCCACCTCTTTACAATGATCTCCAAAGCGCGAGCTGAGGAAACAATTGGAATGAGAGCAGTATGACCAGGAGGCTTGATCTTAGGAAGTCCAGTAGGAAGTCCTGCACCACTAATGATCACATCAGCCCCAGCATCAATTGATGCAATGACCGTGTCATCATAATCTCCAACTAGTGCACACATGACGTTGATCCCAACAGGGTTACCCCCACCGAGTTCTCTTGCTCTCTCGATCTCAATGCATACAGCTGTGTATGTATCGACCTCCCTCCCTTCTCTTGAAGAGACGATCGTCCGAAGCCCAGCACTAGAGATTATCCCTAGACCACCTCCTTTTGAGACAGCTCCAGCAAGAGGATGTAAAGACACTCCAACACCCATACCTCCTTGAACGATACAATTGTCCAGACGAACATTCTTAATAACCAAGTTTGGTAATTTCATATTAGATGTGTTCGTCTTTTTTAACGAACCTTTCTTAAATAAGGATATCACCAATATAAAAATATGATAATTCACACTAAAGATAGAAATAAAAACATTTCCATATAGATCAGCTGTGATAAAATTGTTCAGTAATGAAATATCTTTTACGTTCTATTCTAGAAAATATCTTAGAATGCTTTACGGATTTCAACTTTATTTGGCATATCATCGCAGCTGTAATAACGTATATTTTAGTAACAACTAACGTAGATTGGTATTATTTTATAAACACTCGATCTAATATTTTTTTGTATATTTCATTTCCTGCTGTGATACTTGGAGGAATATTACCTCTGCTTGTTCCATTGATCCTTATAGTCAAAGGACACATCTTCAAAAAAGAAAATACAAAAATACTGGGATGGCTGGTTGCAGAAGCAGTACTTATAGGCTCAATCATTTCTTCCTTTTATAAAGCCTTTACAGGAAGGATCCAGCCTGATCTTTATAATATTTCAACAAATATAAGTGGGAATTTTGAATTTGGATTTCTTAGACATGGAATTTTTTGGGGTTGGCCATCTTCTCACACAACTGTCGCTTTTGCTATGGCATTCATATTTATCGGAATGTTCCCTAAAAATAAAACCATCAAATATATCTCATTTTTTTATGCTCTGTATATTGGGATCGGTGTATCGCTTTCGATCCATTGGCTTTCAGAATGCATAGCGGGTGCAATAATTGGTTCGATCATTGGAATTACTATTATCCAGAGTTATAGAAAGAGAGACTTAGACAAAAAACTCTTCTAGATCTAGAGAAACATAATATTCTTTTTGAATTTAAGGAAAATTTGACTAATATTGCCTTTAGTTCTATTCTCAAAAAAGTTAACCTCTGTGAAATAACGAACTTTTAAGGAGAAGACATATGTTCTTGTTTTTAGCAGCTGTTCTTTTTATTTTGTGGAAAACCCTTAAACACATCCTCTGCGATGATAACTTCTGGGTGCACAATAAGACCACTTTTGTCTATATTTTCAGAAACAGATTCAAACGAACTGCATGGGAACTCGAAAGATCTCTCATGTACGGATGGTCTGCATGCCTCTGGCATAAGATCAATTTCTTTAAATATATAAAGATCTTGGAGCTCTCCGACATTTTAATACTTATGGTACTAGCCGTGCTGCTAGTAGTAAGTGTGATAATGATCGACAAGGAAAGTCTCAGGACAAAATATGGCTACTGGGATCTTTGGTGGGATATCAGATGCAACACGATGGATGTAATACTCTCATACATCCTCAATGCCGCAACAACTCTCATCATAGTGGTGACATTATTAAGTATGATCTCATTTAGCATTGTCTGGATCACTAAATAAAATCCACACCAAGCAAAACAAAGATCACTTCGCTCAAACTTATAGTTTTGAGCGAATTTTTTATACAAAATATATTAAGAATTTAAAACGTGATCCTGATCTTTCAAAGCATTTAAAGCAGTATTAACTGCTGTAGACATGGTCTTAACGCGTTCATCAAGAATAAAATCTGAAGAGGTCTCTAAGGTATAATTTGAAGACTTTTTTACTTCGAAAAAATAAAGGGCTTCAGGCCAATGAGTTAAGGTTTTATTGTCTATTGGAGCACCTATTATTCCATCAGTCGCGTAATATCCATCTATCTCTGGAGAATCATCTATCGGAAAGATCTGTTTTACACTTTCAACTATCTTTTTTGAGATAGACGTATGATGGGGTTGTATAGATTCATATAGATAAAAACCTTTTGATTCCCAATCCTCATGTAAACATAAAACTAGATCAAAATCTTGAGATCTTCCTATCCATTCTTTATGAGCAACTATCTCTGGAGAACTTGAGTGATAGTAATCTCGATTTAAGTCTATATTCTTATCATTCTCTCTTGTATTTTTTTTAAAACCTGTCGGATTAAGACAAGGAAAAATCGAGATATCTATATCTTCTGGCCATTCATTTTTACGAAGAAGTTCAAGCACGGTCATTGGTCCTGCAGGTTCATCACCATGTATACCTGCAGATATATAAACTTTTTTCTTAGCTATTTTTTGAGATCTACTAAAAACTGGAATATCACAACCTCCAAGTACAGGAAGGATCTCTGTTTTCCAACCTTTTTTTTCTGCAATACACACACACTCTTGAATTACATTATCAATATCAATTGTCTCTCCAAAGTAACCATTTTTATTTTTTCCTAATTTTTTTACCATAGACTCGATTCTAATTTTTTTTTCCTTAAAAAACAAGGTCTTTTAAGGAAAAAAACGGCTAATTGCAAATACTAAAAAAAGAGTAACAATAGAACGATGGAAACTCTCGCAAACAAGATCCGCCCTAATAACCTCAAAGCTTTTGTTGGTCAAGAACATCTAGTTGGTCCAAATGGACCCCTACGCAAAGCAATAGAAGATAAGAGATTGTTCTCATTTATCCTATGGGGTCCACCAGGAACAGGTAAAACAACGATTGCGAGAATATACGCTTCAGCTCTAAACGTACGAATATACGAACTGTCAGCAGTCTCAGCGGGCAAAGATGATATTAGAAAGATCGTTGACGAACAAGATACCCTTCTTGAAGGAAGACCTAAGGTCTTATTCTTAGACGAGATCCATAGGTTCAACAAAGCTCAGCAAGATTATCTTCTTCCTTTTGTAGAAAGTGGCAAATTGATATTGATCGGGGCAACAACAGAAAACCCAAGTTTTGAAGTTATTCCTGCCCTTTTATCGCGTTGTCGTGTTTTTGTACTTAAGTCTCTGACCGAAAATGATCTTAGGATAATTGCTCAACATACTAAGATCAAAATTCCTAAAGATTCTCTCGATTGGTTGGTAAGATTGGCAAATGGTGATGCTCGCATAATGATCACCGCGATTGAGAATTGTCTGCAACTTTATAGTGAGATAAATATAAAAGATCTTAAAAATACCTTTGAACATACTTTCATCCGTTTCGATAAAAAAGGGGAAGAACACTATGATACTATCTCGGCCTATATAAAAAGCATGAGAGCAGGAGATGTTAACGCAGCTCTTTATTATTTAGCCCGAATGATCGAAGGAGGAGAAGATCCAAAATTCATAGCGAGGAGAATGATCATATTTGCTTCAGAAGATATAGGGTTAGCTCAACCAACTGCATTAGTTGTTGCTAATGCAGTATTTAATGCGGTAGATGTTATAGGTATGCCAGAGGCTCAGATAAACTTAGCTCACGGCACAGCATATCTGGCGTTAGCAGCTAAAGACAGAGATGCACATGATGCATATTTTGAAGCTCTTAATGATGTGAAAAAGACTGGAAATCTACCTATTCCTCTAAACATAAGAAATGCTCCCACAAGACTAATGAAAGATCTTGAATATGGGAAAGGATATGAGAAGTATCCTGATGAACCAGGAAATATAAAAAATAGTTATCTTCCTAATGACCTAAAAGGTAAGAAATATTTAAAAAGAAAAAACAGATAGGAACCTATAACAAATTTCATATTTAACATTTCAACATAATAAAGTACAGATCAAGACTTTGTGGTAAAAATAACTCTCGCTGGACCATTTGCTTTCATACTATTGTAATCATAATCATGAATAGAAGACATATACAAAGAGTAATTATATGAATGATCTTCTCCGTCTATCTCATCACCCGGATCATTCACCAAAAAAACATTTTTACTGTCGTCATATCCAACAACCACAGTCGAATGATAAGAAGATCCTGTTGCTAAAAATGGTATATTCTTATTTTTCAGATCAAATCCATAGTGAAAAGCTATAACAGGATGACCCTCTCTCAACTGCTCTTTTATTTGATCAATGGTTGGATCAGAAACAACAGTTCCTTTAAAGGAAGAATAATTATTTACAAGATAATTACTTCTGACAGAATCTGAATTTGCATTTGAACCGTAGATCTTGTCTTCAACATTGAAAAGCATTTCCATAAAACTACTCCCTTCCTCAATACTCATTGTCGTCTCTCCTTTGTAATATTTATCTACCATAGTAATTGAAGCTTCCTCACATGCATTTTTCCATGGACCAGTCCACACGTTTTCAGGTGCTTCACTTATATAAGGAACCTTCAATAAAAAATTACTTGTCGAAGTAGAACTAACTATATTTGAAATAACCTTTGAAGATGTAGAGACAGGGTGTGCTGGTGAAATATTATTTATCTTAACAGGATATGTATTAGAAACTGTGTTCTTATTTATGTTCAGAAAAAAATTGTACAAAGCAAGTACTAGTATGAGGGAAACGAAAAAAATAATTATTCTGTTTACCATTTAATATCAAACTTATTCAAGTTGCCTAGAATTAAGCTTCAAAAAATTTTCTAAAAGAGACACTTATTATTTGACTCCATATGTTTCCTGTTTAATTGTACCAAAGATAACTAAAGTATGAATACCTCAAGATCATCTAGAAAATAGACTTCATTTATTCGATCTTATGAATTTGATCCTTTGAATTGCTAGTATTAACCAGGTCGTAGCGCTTAGCAAAGATATCACTGTTGAGAACGACAGTGATATATAAAGGTAAGTAAAAGACACAACATAAAGCCCAAGAGACGTAGGAATACTTGTCAAAAGAGGAGGTTTCTGATCAATAGGTGTCAAGATCATTGGTATAAGGGACGGAAAAAATAACAAATTGCAAATGGCAATGACAATGTCAGGAGTGTTCATTCAATTATGATAGCAAACTATCTAATTAATCCAAAAGACAGATCCAAGATCAATCTTTCAGATAACTATCAAAAAATATTGCATGGCAGGTATATCCACCTTTGTTCTTTTGCAAATAATCCTGATGATATTCCTCCGCTGGATAAAATTTCACAAAAGGCTCCAAAGAAGTAACAACAGGATCTTTCCATCGTTTTGAATTATTTACTATATCAATAAAATTTTCTGCCTCTTTTTTTTCTTCTTCATTTCCATAAAAGATGGCAGACCTATACGAAGTTCCAACATCATTCCCTTGCTGATTCAAAGTAGTTGGATCATGGATCTGAAAAAAGAAATCCAGAAGTTTTTTATAAGATGTCTTTTCTGTATCATATTCAATTTCAACTGCCTCTGCATGACCTTCATGATTTTCATACGTTGGATTCTCAACCATTCCTCCTGCATATCCAACTTCTGTATTGACTACACCGGGCTGAGACCTTATAAGATCCTCTAAACCCCAAAAACACCCTCCTGCAAGTATGATTTTTTTGATCATTTAATTTTAGGAAACAATAGGATCACCACTAATATCTTTATTATCATCAAAATTCTCAAAACAAACTGAATTCATACAATACCTCTTACCAGTTTTTGTAGGACCATCATAAAAAAGATGACCAAGATGCGAACCACAACGAGCACAGACAGTTTCGATCCTTTTCATGCCACCAGAGTTATCCTCAATATTTTTAATAGCACCAGGCAAAGCTTCATCAAAACTTGGCCAACCAGTACCTGATTCAAATTTTGCATCTGCAGAAAAAAGTGGATTTCCACAAGCAGCACATCTAAAAAAACCATCTTTATCAGGATGAATCAATTTTCCAGAAAAAGGAAGCTCCGTTCCCTTTTCTCTTAAGACCTCATATTGTTCTGGAGTAAGGATATTTTTAAAATCAGCTTCACTCTGTGGAATTTTTTTCTCTTCGTTCATACGTATATTGTACCAATGATATATCACTCATTCCACACTCACTTATAACCTTTCATTTAAAACTACTTTTGTACTACAATTAAAAGAAGAAGGTACCATGAAGAAACGAATCATCTTAATCTCAATAACAATCGCAATTTTATTTCTGGTAGGTATCAGCTATTTATTATTTTTTAGAACACTTCCAAATAATATGATAATTAAAAGTCCTATATTTCTAAACAACGCGACAATTCCATCAAAATATACATGTGATGGAGATAATATTAATCCTCCATTTGAAATAAAAAATATTCCAAAAGGGACAAAGAGTTTAGTTTTAATAGTTGACGACCCTGATGCTGCGGGAGGAACTTGGACCCATTGGACCTTATGGAATATTGATCCTGGAACATCAGAGATACAAGAGAATAGTATTCCAAGTGGTGCCAGTGCAGGCAAGACAAGTTATGGAAGGTCAAAATATGATGGACCTTGTCCACCGTCAGGAACTCATCACTATTTTTTTAGATTGTATGCGCTGAATACAGACCTGAACCTTTCATCTAATACGGATAGACCATCACTTGAGAAAACAATATCAAGTCACATCTTAGACAAAGCTGAGATGGTCGGCCTATACAGCCATAAATAGATCAAAAAATTATAGTTATCTTAAATTAATCCTTCTTTCTTTTCCTTATAGGATTATTCACTCTACCTCTAGTAGAACCTTCAAGTCTGTGTGCTGTCCAGATCCTATTACCGTTGTACCCTCCTTTCCTATCACTTTTTCCTATGTTTATTTTATTTACCATTTTTTAAAAAACTAAATTTTTATTAGAAACTTGATATTTAAATAAATTATAAACTACAAAAGTTTGAGACCAGAAACGGCTAAATCCCTAGTCACAACTTATTTGATGTCAATATTATACAATAAAATAAATAACAAAATTAAGATCCTACTCTTTCGATCGTCCTTTCATCATTAATAGATGTTCTTTTTCTCTTAGAGCAAATCCTGTAGCCCCTCCATGTTCAATATACCAAAGCATTAACTCTCCTTCATCTCCATCCCTTCCATCATGATTTATCCTAAAAAAATGACGATTTAATTCTGAATGAGCTTCCTCTATCTGTTTAGCTTTATAAGCTAAATTTTCCTGATCGGTAAGACCTTCTTCTTGTTCTTGATTGTTCATTTCGTTTGCTTCCATAGAATTATTATACAGATAGATAATTGAAATATATCATCTAGTAATAAGATATATTATTTCCTATACAATAAAAGTCAAATATCGCCATTCCGAAAAAATTCTTCCGATACACACATCCTTTATATTGTCATATAATTATGTTTGAGTTTACCTTTAAAAAATTATTCCAATATGAAAAACAAAAAATGGTTTGGATTAGAAAGAAACGTATTCATTCTAGGGCTAGTAAGTTTGTTTAATGACTTTTCAGGAGAAATGGTTTTGGCAGTCTTTCCAGCCTTTTTTACATCTGTATTAAGATCAGGAGCAGCTTCTTTGGGTCTTGTTGAAGGAGTTGCGGAAGGAGCCTCAAATATAATTAAGATATTTTCTGGAAAAATATCTGACAAAACAAATAATAGAAAGATATTTATCCTTTCTGGTTACACTTTGTCGGTCCTAACTAGACCATTTTATTCTTTCTCAAATAAAGTTTTTGAGGTCTTCAGTCTAAGAGTCACAGATAGAGTTGGAAAAGGATTAAGGGACGCCCCTAGGGATGCCTTCATCTCCCTTTCTTCTCCAAAGGAAGAAGTGGGACGTTCTTTTGGATATCACCGTACAATGGACACAATAGGTGCGATCCTAGGACCTTTGACCGCTTTTTTCATACTTCAAAGATTTCCTCAAAAATTCAACTATGTATTTATGACATCTTTTGTCATAGGACTTTTTGCAATTGCCAGTATCTTCCTTGTACAAGAAATAAAAGGAATCTTTCTTGGGAAGGATATAAAATTAGAAACTCTCAATAAGTTCTCAAAGAAATTCAAGCTTTACCTAGTTTCTCTTTTTATCTTGTCGATCGGGAGTTTACCTATTGCAGTTCTTTTACTCAAGACGACAGAATCAAATCTTCCCATATCTTATATTCCTCTATTTTATATGATCTATAATCTTTCATATGCTCTTTTCTCTATCTCAGCAGGAAAGAAAAGTGACATTATAGGAAGTCAAAAAGTGATCTTGTACGGATACTTGATATTAATAGCTGGATATTTTTTCCTTAATATATCTTCATCTACAATAGCTTTGATACTGACCTTTTTCCTACTAGGATTATTTCCAGCTCTCACAGATGGAGTTCAAAGATCGTATGCAGCCCATTTGACGATAGAAGAACGCCGAGGAGGAGCGTATGGACTCTTAAATGCAACGATAGGCATTGGACTTATGATATCTGGAATAGCAGGAGGATACATATGGCAACATTATGGTTCATCTGCTTCATTGGAGATCAGTAGTATTGCCTTACTGCTTGGATTGGGTCTATTTTTTATCAACTCAAGGTCATTGGATCCTAAAAGCTTAATTTAGAGGTACTAAACTCTAAATTAAACAATATAATTGAACATTTCAT
>CAZKTY010000014.1:563-18045 GCA_964555825.1 uncultured Candidatus Saccharibacteria bacterium | reverse complement strand
GGTTAAGGTATATGAATTCCTTGGAGAGAAAAAAATGTTGGAAAAAGCAGAACTAATACTTCAGATCCACGATGAACTTGTATATGAAGTAGATAAAAAAGAAGCTTCTAAATTAATTTTAGAAATAAAAAGAGTTATGGAAAATGTTATGAGTCTAAAAGATACTAAAGAAGTTCCGATCCTTGTTTCTTCAGAAGAAGGAAAGGACCTCTCAGAAGCATAAAAAACAAATGATATATTTTTTTTCAGGTAATGATGATAAAAAAAGTTTTGAGAAAGCTTCTTCTCTTTTTAACAGTCTAAAAGAAAAAAGACCAGAAGCTTCTTTTTTGTCTTTAGATCAGGAGGATATTTCTCTTTCTATTCTGGACGAACTGATTGGTTCTCAAGGTCTTTTCTCTAAAAAAATTGTAGCGTTCTTAAAATTTCCTTTGGAAAGGAGTGATCTAAAAAAAGAAGTCTTAAAAAAAATAAGATCTTTAAAAGAGTCTGAGAATATCTTTGTATGGGTTGAAAAGGATCTGAATTCCACAGAAGAAAAAAATATATCTGAAGCATCAGAAAAACATCTGGTCTCAAGATCGGATAAAAAACAAAAAGAGGCTTTCAATATTTTTTCTTTGACCGAGGCTTTTGGAAAGAGAGATAAATTCAGGCTCTGGAATCTGATCATTGAAGCTTTTGAAAAAAATGTAAGTGCTGAGGAGATCCAAGGAGTTCTTTTTTGGCAAGCAAAGACCATCGTGGTCTCAAAAGTTGGGAAGAGTGCTGGTGAGGTCGGACTCAAACCGTTCTCCTTCACAAAAGCCAAACAATTCGGAAATAATTTCTCTGATGAGGAAATTAAGAAAGCTCTAAAAAAATTAGTGGAAATTTATCATATGGCTCATCTTGGAAAGATAAATTTTGAGATGGCACTAGAAGAATTTGCCTTAAGCTTATGATAAAAAATAGGAGTTTTTAACTCCTGTTTATTTACATTCTCCCATTGCTTGAAGCATGGATCTGTATGGTTTTTGAGGATCTATCCCCAATCTCTCGCAATCTGCGATAGTTACGAATACAGATTCTCCTTCTGTCTCCCTTGAAGGGAAAGAGTCGAAAGGCCAAAGTTGGAGTTCTGAAGGATCTTTGAATGTAGAAAAAAAGACCTTACCTTTGGTAAATATTTGAGTAGGCATCTAAAGTCGAATAATAGCTCCTTAAATTTTATTATGCAAATTCAACGGGGATAAATTTTGAGGATTGTCTACTTTATATCTTTGTGCACCCAGCAGGGATCGAACCTGCGACCTTATCCTTAAGAGGGATCTGCTCTACCAGCTGAGCTATGGGTGCGTAGATGAAAATATATCAGAAAAACTTGATTTGTGAAATCAATCTAGGGAAAGATCTAAAAAGTATGATCAGCTGCTAAAATTCCCGCTCCTGTAAAAAATAGAGAAATTAGAATTACAAACAAAAGAATATAGATATTAATATCTCTTGAGATCAGTTCTGGTCTTTTGAATTTTATAAATATTGTTACTAACATTAGGATAGCTAGAGAGATCGAAGTTATTTGGATCGAGGCTCCTGCTAGTAGGAGTATCCCGCCAGTTAATTTAATAGAGGCAATAAGTAAGGCAAAGAACCATTCTGGTTTAAGTGAAGCAACTTTAAAAAGACGGATCCTCTCACTCCATTTGTTTTCAAGGTTTTCATGTGCGAGTATAAGAATATAACTTCCTGCAGCTATACGTAGTAAAAAAGGAGCAAAAGAAGATAGTGAAAGTAAGTGAGGGAAGACAGGTAACATTTCTAGATTATGCTATTCAATATGAAAAAAGTCCAACTTATACTACACAATATCAGGAGTGCCCATAATATCGGATCTATCTTTCGTACAGCAGATGCTGTGGGAGTATCAAAGATATTTATAACAGGATATTCTCCACGACCTATTGATAAGTTTGGAAAGCTTCAGAAGGAAATAGCGAAGACTGCTTTAGGGGCAGAAAAAAATATTCCTTGGGAATATGAAAAGAATGTTTCTAAGGTCATTAAGAAACTTAAAAAGGAAGGAGTTCATATCATAGCGATCGAACAATCAAAGGACTCTTTAGATTACAAAAAAGTAAAGCCAAAATTTCCAGTAGCTTTTATTTTAGGAAATGAGGTTAAAGGAATATCAAAACAACTTTTAAGATCTTGTGAGATAGTCGCAGAAATTCCAATGTTAGGAAACAAGGAGTCTCTGAATGTTTCTGTCTCTGCGGGAGTTGCTTTGTTCAGAATATTGAACGTCTAGAGTTTTTGACATGTGTCACAAAAATGGGCTGAGCGCTGACCGATGATCTTTCTGATGATCTTTCCATTACATCCTCTGCGAAGACAAGGTTTTCCTGTTCTTCTGTAGACATTGTGATGATTTTGAAAATCTCCTTTTTCTCCTAGCGGATTTCTATAATCACTCATTGAATCTCCTCCAAAATCTATTCCCTTAGACAAGAGTTTTTTGATCCATTTTAGGATCTCTTTTATATCACTGTCGGATAGAAGGGAGACTTTTCTTTCTGGATGGATCTTTGATGCCCACAAGATCTCATCGCTGTATATATTTCCAATACCTGCGATCACAGAATGATCCATCAAAACTGTCTTTATTTTTCCATTTGGTTTTCGGGAAAGTCTTGACCTTAATTCTTTCCAATCGAATTCTTTTTCCAAAGGTTCTGGTCCTACCTTCTCAAATTTTTTTTTCAGGGATTCCTTGTTTGGAATTATTGTGACTGTTGCAAATTTTCTCATATCCGAAAAGGCTATATGCTTTCCATCAGAAAGTGTAAATACTAAATGGATGAATCTATTGAAAGGATCAGCAAATAAACTCTTTTTATCTTCAGGTGTCCATGTATTTTTTTTCTTATCAAATATATAACGGCTGTATAAAAGATGTCCTGTCATTTTCATATGGATCAGTATTGTCTTTTCACCTTCAATATCTATCAAGACATTCTTAGCGCGTCTCCATACTCTCAATATTTTCTTGTTTAGAATGTCTTTCTGGAATTTCTTAAAGAAATTCGGATCTTTTATATTTTCTTTTCCTGCATGGTAATCACTTTTGTAATCAGTCCACACATCCAATATCTTCTTGTTTGAAACAAGTTTATTGAGTATAGAAGCTGTTGTTTCTACTTCTGGTAGTTCGGGCATTTATTTTCCTAAAAGTTTTAATGCTGCTTTTATTCTATCTTCTGGAGTGTGAAGTGATTCAGGGATCGCTTTGAGAGCTTCTCTTGATTCTCTCTGGCTGTAGCCGAGAGCTTTGAGTGCTTCTATTGCTTCAACTTCGCTCTTTAGAGAAACTGTATCATCGTTGCTAAATTTACCTTTAAGTTCTAGGACGATCTTTTCTGCCATCTTTTTTCCAATACCGGATACTTTTATCAAATGGGAAGTATCTGCGGTTGAAACAGCTTTTTTGAGATCATTGATCGTTGCTACATTCAGGATGTTAATAGCACTTTTGGGACCTATACCAGAAATTCCAAGTAGTGTCTCAAAAAAATCCCTTTCATCTTTTTTTTCAAATCCATACAGGTCAGAAGAATCTTCGCGAATATGATGATGGATCCAAAGTTCTATTTCTGAATCAATTTTTACTCTTCCAACGACTTCGGCAGGGGAGGATATCTTGTAGCCAATTCCTGATACTAATATGACGAGAGATTTTTCTTCTTTACTCAGTATGGTTCCTTTTATATACGAGATCATTGTCTTATTAGTATATATAATAAAAGATTATTGCCAAAGTTTGCTTTATTTGCTAGGATGTTTGCCACATATGCCAATTACATCATCAGCCAAAAAAGCCCTAAGAAACTCTGAAAAGAAGAGGTTTTTCAATATTCGCAGAAAAAAGGCCGTAGAGAGTGCTGTAAAGGAACTCAAAGGTCTTATCAAGGAAGGAAAAAAGGAGGAACTAAAGAACGTTTACTCTAAGATCCAGAAAGCTTTGGATAAAGCTTCAAAAGGACATACTCTTTCTAAGAATACCGCTTCGAGAAAGAAATCTAGGATCTCTAAATTGATCAAAAAAGCTCAGGCTAAATAATAAAAGAAAAAATCCGCTTTGAAGCGGATTTTTTCTTTTCAATTGGGTACTTTTCTAGTAATCTTCTAATCATGGCTCCCATCGTTCAATGGATAGGACGTATCCTTGCGGAGGATGCGATGTAGGTTCGATTCCTACTGGGAGCACAAAACATATCTATAGGTCATAAGATTCTGTTATAATTCAGCTATGATCATACAGAATCAGGAACATCATCTGGGTATAAGAAGTTTTTTTGTCTCAAGTTACAAGAATACCTTCGTAGCTGTAATGATATTTATCATTGCAATATTTTTATCTGCTGCTAGTAGTTTTTTCATAAGTTACGGCAATACTTTAGTAAATAAATATCAACAATCGAATGGAGGGAATGCTATTGATATATCCCCATTTGTATTTATGGGTCTTTCAATAATATTTGTACTATCCTTTGTTGCTTTTGTAATAGGGGTCTTTGTCAGTTGGTTGAATTATATGGATTTCACTTTCACTTTTAAAGAATTTGAGATCAGAGTGAAAAGAGGAATTTTAAATATTGAAGAAATATCCATTCCATACCATCAAGCTTCAAATATTCGTATCGATAGAGATATTATGTATAGATTATTCGGTGTGAGCCGACTTGTTATCAGTACAGCAGGACATGAAGATCCTGGGGAGGAAGAGGAAGCAACTTTTGATCCTATAGATAAGGATCTGGCAGAGGAAATGCAAGCAATGCTCCAATCAAGGACGGGTATCCAGATAGTACAAGAAAGAAAATAGATCAGACTGTATATTGGAGATGTCTTTTTATGAGATCTAGAAACCTAGATATTCCATTATTTTGTGAGAAACAGGTTCTGGGGTCTTGTCCTCAGGAACATAATTTAAAAGATGATTTCTAACATCACTTGGTTCTGCATAATCTGTTTCTATTGTAAGAACTACGATCGGATTAATGAATCTCTCAATTCTCAAAATAAGTTTAGGAACAGAATTCTTATTATCCTCAACCCAAAAAGTCTTTATATCTTGAAAAGGGTAAAGAGTTGAATCAACAGATATTCCTTTGTCATTGATCCTAACTTCCAACATCTTTGGTTCTTTGTTTCCAGTGAATATAGATAATGTTCCGGCAATTACGATAAATAGTGCAAAGAGGGAATCTCCATAGATAATAGCTATGACAGCAATTGCTATGCTGACTATACCAACAGCCCAAAACCAGTCTGCTGTCTTTTTCTTGTACTGAAATTCATAAGTTTCCCAAAAGATTCCTTCTTTCATTGAAATATATTCTATCACAAATATTTTTTTTGATGTCTATAAAAAAGCAAAAGCCCAGTCCGCTTAAGCGGACTGGGCTAGGTCCAATTGACTACTTTGTCATTGGTCTTGCTACGTTGACGACAAGTTTTCTTCCATCAATTTCTTTTCCGTTGAAAAGTTCGATGGCTTTGTTTGCTGTGTTCTCATCAGCTAATTCTACGAAACCGAAGCCTTTGCTTCTTCCGCTGTCTCGGTCAGTTATGACCTTGGCAGAAGTAACAGTGCCTGCAGCCGCAAAAATGTCTTTGAGACCATTGTCATCAGTCTTGTAGGAAAGATTTCCTACGTAGAGTCTGTTGCCTTGCATACTTTATACTTTTGAATTTGATTTCGACCCCCCGATAATTACTTTAGTTGGTCAAACCAAACTGCAAAGCAAACCTCGGAAATATGATAATAACATGGGTTGTTTTTTTGAGAAGTGGATATTAGGTATCTATATTTTTTGTACATGTATAAAAAAATCACGCTGTTTCCAGCGGATTTTTAAAATGCGGAGGAGGTGAGATTCGAACTCACGGCCCCGTTTCCGAGGCGACAGTTTTCAAGACTGTTCCATTAGACCGCTCTGGCACTCCTCCATATGGTCAATTCTATACAATTCCAGTGATAATTACTAAGACTGTTCCATTAGGTCAGAAGTATTTTTCTGCTGAAAAATCTTCCGACCTGGACTCGTGCCGTCGCACTCCGTCTTTGATTTGCTACATAGATTCGCAAATCAACGCTCTGGCACTCCTCCAACTAGCAGATATTGGCATATTTTCTCTTTCTTTTCAATTGTTATATGCTTGTGACATGAAATTAATGGGAATTGACTATGGATCAAAGCGAGTTGGAATAGCTATCACAGATCAGAGTGGTGTGATGGCATTTCCAAGATCTGTCCTTCCAAATGATAAAAATTTGGTGAGTGTTATCAAAAAGATCTGCTTGGATGAAAAGATCGAGAAGATAATCATTGGAGATTCGAAAGATTCAAATATGAAAGATAATGCGATCATGCAAAGTGTTCGTAGATTTGCCAAAGTGATATCTGACGAGACAAATTTACCGATCGAATTTGAACTTGAATTTATGACCTCACAACAAGCGATCCTGATCCAAGGTGAAAATGATATGATTGATGCATCAGCAGCCACAATTATTCTTCAAAGTTATTTAGATAAAAAGAAATAAAAAAATGGAAGATATAAATATAGAAAATAAAAAAATACCCTATGAGGACTTTAAGAAAGTTGAGATGAAAGTTGGTCAGATAATCTCTGCAGAAAAGATCCCTGACACAGATAAACTTTTAAAACTTTCTGTTGATTTTGCTGAAGAAGTACCACGTCAGATCGTTTCTGGAATAGCTTTATATTTTCCAGATGTTTCTGCACTTGTTGGAAAGAAATGTATGTTTGTGACTAACCTTGAACCGAGAACCATAAAAGGTTTTGAAAGTAATGGAATGATCCTTGCTGTTGGAGAAGGTGAAAACTTTTCACTTCTAGAACCAAGACAAGAAATTCTTCCAGGTTCCTCTGCGCGATGATTTTTAAAAATGCTCGGGAGGGATACGACTTTATTTCTTTATGACTGAAAGGAATTAGGAAATAAGAAGTGGCCTTGTGTTATAATATAACCAATGAGTTTTGCAAATAATTTTATTCATAATACTTTTTATAGGTTCTTAAAATTTTTTCCAACACCTATTTTTTTAAATTTTTCTGGAACAGGAATTGATCTTTCTTCTGAAGGATTCCGATATGTTGATTTCATTAAAGATGAAAAGGGTCTTAAATTAAAAAGTTTTGGATTTGAGAAGATAGAAGAAAAGGATTTTATGAATTCTCCACAGGCTATTTCTATATTAAAGAAAATAAGCGACAAGAAAATAAAGTATGTTAGAGCGATCTTACCTGAAGAGACCTCCTATCTTTTTATCTTGCCTATCGAAGGAGATGAAGAGTCTGCAAGAGGAGAGGTAGAATTTCATCTCGAAGAGAATGTTCCCCTTCCTCCAAGTAATACCGTTTTTGACTATAAACTTTTTGTGGAGGACGGGAAAAGATTTGCTGTAGTTACAGCTCTTTCTTTAGATACTGTTTCGGGTTATTTAGATTTTTTTGAGAAAGGAAATATAAAGCCCATATCTTTTATCCCAGAATCTCATGCTTTAGCCAAAAATTTAATAAGGAAGGATGAAAAGGGGATCTATTTGATAGCTCACATAAATAAAAATAAAACGGTGATAGCTGTCGCCAAAGATAGAATAATAAGATTTAGTTCAGCAGTTCAATTTGGAGGGGAAATGGTGACTGAGGCCATTTCAAAATATTGCAAAGTCCCTTTAGATCAAGCAGAAGAAATAAAGAACAAGGAGGGTTTCTCAATGAAGACAGAAGATCATGATTGCTTCCTAGCTTTAGGCAATGCAATTTCTGTTATTAGAGATGAGATAGAAAGAGTTATGATCTATTGGCATACTCACGATGAAAAAAATGGTGCAGTAGAAAAAATAATTCTTTCGGGTTCAAATGCGGATATGCCTGGTCTTGTAGAATATTTGTCAGAAAGTCTCAGAATTAAGGTCGAGAAAGGAGATGTTTGGGGAGGATATCCAAGATACAAATATGAAGTCCCAGAAATTCCCTCAGCAGATTCTCTTAGTTTTTCTCCGTTACTCGGTATCTTTTCAGAGTAAATATCGTATATGTTCTCATTACTTCCAGAAGAATATAGAAAAAAATTAAAAACAGAATACAGACTACGTCTTGCAGTTATTGCTATTTTCGGTATTTTTTTGCTAGCAATAATATCGGGAATATTTATTTTTCCAACATACTTAAGAGTTACTACGGAAAATGCTATTTCCTTGGAGCAAAAGTTGGCTTTGGAAAAACAAATTGCTATGCAGACTGGTTTGAAATCTGCAGATGACATCAAGAGTATTAAGCAAAATCTCAGTATAGCTACACTCGATCAAAGAAGTTTTATTTCAGCAGTGAATTCTGTTGTTCAGGTTCAGAGTGCTGATATAAAATTAACGAATTTTTCTTATTCATATAATGTAGGTACGAGTACAATGATCATAAGTGGGACAGCTTTGAATCGCTTGTCTTTGCAATTATTCCAAAAAAATCTTGCAAATCAGAAGTTATTCAACAGTGCAGATCTTCCTTTATCTGATTATGCCAAGGACACTAACATACCATTTTCAATAACATTAGTTGGAGCATTTTAATATGAGATCAAAATTATTAATTATTTTTTCGGTATTAGGGATCATCGTCTGTGTTTTCTTTGCTATTCATGTTTGGGCTCTTTCTACGATCGGGCAAAAATTCGATGATATTCAAAATCTTTCGAATAATGTGCAAAGTGACATTATAAAGAATCAGCAGTTGAACAATTTAAAACGAAATCTTAAAAATGCTAGCGAACAGAAGGCAGCTCTGCTTGCCGTTTTTATAAAAGATGATGATATTCCAAATTTCATTCAGTCTCTCGAGGTGATAATGAAGAATTTTAAGGTATCAGGTACCACCAAATCTGTTTCTGAAAAGAATGTTCCAACTTTGAATTCTGCCGGAAAAGATGAATTACTTATCTCATTTGAGGCAGAAGCTCCTTATCAAAATTTAATGCAGTTCATTTCTATTTTAGAGAGTCTTCCATATAAATCTTATATTTCTTCTGTAACTCTTGTTAAGGAAAATTCTGGTTTGACCTCCGCAACAGATATAAAATCTTCCAAGACAAATTTGTGGAAATTAGATCTTACATTGAACATTGTTAAAATTAAGATAGCAAAGCCTACAAAATAAGATGAAAAATATAGATTTCAAAGAAAAGACAAAAATAGAGATAGAAAAAATAAAAAAATTATTCTATCAGATAGATGATCCTGAACCGGATAGAGATTGGTTTGCGGTCTTTTCTGTTTTCTTCCTTATTTTTTTGATCATCTCTGTTTGGAGCACTTTGCTTTATTTTCTTTATTTCCCGAACGAATCTGCCATTCAGGCCATTACTACTACTTATGGTTCTATTGATGAGAAAAAACTTTCATCTGTTATTAGTACTTATGAAGAGAGAAAAATAATGGTAGAAGAATTACAGAAAAATCCTCCTGTTTTTATTGATCCTTCTATTTGATTTACTCAAGGCTGGTATTTTTGAGTAAAAATTGCTAACTTATTAACATCCTTTCGCATAGAGGATATTGCTTCCGTAGTTCAATGGATAGAACAGAGCTCTTCTAAGGCTTTGATGTAGGTTCGATTCCTACCGGAAGCACAATACAAATCCGCCGTAAGGTGGATTTTGTTTTTTAGAACAAAGAAAGATCTTATTTGTGGTCAATTGACAAAAGCCCTAAATATTAGTATTTTCAGAAAAATCGTTCATATGAAAACAAATACTATTTGGTGGATAGAGCCATTGTCTCAAGAGTGTAATTCTTCTTTGTCAGCTTATTTTGGAAGTGAAGCTTCACAACAAAAGATCATGACAACCGAAGGGAAGAAGGATCTCTATCAGATGAATAATTACACTGATGTTATTCGTTACATTGATAGCGGACTAAGCTGTAATTTTTTCAAACAAGAAGGTCCTAGTGAAGATATTAAACCATGGGTACCTCCTAATTGGATGAGAAAGAAACCCACATATACCAAGACTACAAAGTGATCTTGGTATTTTTTTGTATTAGGCCTTATTGTAAATTGAACTGAATTTAGGAGTTTAAATAAAAACATACATTCCCACATATATGTTTTTGTTGTATTATCACATCAATTTTAAGTCGTAAGATCAATTAAAAATAATTAATAAATATATGGTAGATCTAGGATTATTTAATTTTATTAAGAATGCGACGGTTCAAGGCAAATCGAAGGAAGAAATTTTAAATACACTGTCTTCAAGTGATTTTAAACAGAGTGATATAGATCAAGCATATTTGGATGTTCAAAATAATAATATTCCAGTAGTAAATAAAATTGAAGTTCATTCTCCTGCGGCTGTTGTTATCTCTAGTCATGCTGATAGCCGTCCAACTGTAATAACAGCTTTATGTGGATATTATTTTATTAGTTGGACCCTTCAGTTAATGTATATGCTAGTTCTCGCTGCTTCTTTGTCACAGAATTCTAAGGTAAATTTTGGAACTTCGTTGGGTATAAATTCACTGCCAAGTTTTATTTTTACTATAGCAATTGCGATCTCAATGTTTGGCTATTGGGGTATGAAAAAATGGGGAGTACATCTTTTCACTGTTACTGAATTAGTTTCGCTTGTTTATATTTTTAGTAATTTGCATGGATTTAATTTAAGTGTAATGGTCTCATTGATCGTCAGCCTTCTGTTGCCAATTTTTGTTATTTATAATGGCTATAAATATCTGGATCTGATGTTTTAGATCAAATATATAGTACAATTTCTATATGGATCCTAGAATGAGATCACTTTGGATCGAGACATTTATCTTTGTAATTATTCCGACCATTATTTTCAAATTAAAAATAATGGTTATTGAAGATATTTATAATCCTATGGTTGATATTCTTTTGGTAATCATTGTTGCTGAACTATTTAGACTTCTTTATAAATTTAGGAAACTTAGGCTCGAAGGTGTTGATATTGATTCCGAAGCTGGTGCAAGGCCAAGTTCATCCTCATCGGATCCTAAACTTAATGATGTTCTATCAAAGCAGAATAGGATCGTTTATCTATTTGAGTGGGTCGTGGGTATTTTTGGAATTTGTATAGCTTTAGTAGCTGTGATCTTCATTGTGTTAGCTTTTGTTGATCAGAATAAAGTTGGTAATGATTTTTCACAACAAAACACTGCTACTAGTTATGTTCATACCGAGAATAATTAATAAAAAACCTCTGTTCATCAATTTGTGAGATTTTCACAATGTTAGATCCTTGTCTAAATTTCATATCCTAAGTTTTGGATGTGAAATTTAATTATTAAACTAAGCCTGATTTGGTAAATTGTGGTCCGTGATGAACCAGTTTGTAGGTGTTTTGATCTCTTCACCTTTATCATCGAATATTGGTGTTTTTAATACTCTTGCTGATTCTGGTGATAAGTGACTAAAATTATTTGTATCAATAAAACCTTTGAAATATATGTATCTGGAAGGCTCAGCATTAGACTTATAAAAGACTGATTCAGCGAAGGCATCTTCTTTTCCTTTATTTATCCTTTTTACTAATTCATTAAAAATTATAATGTGGCTAATACGTCCTTCGCCATAAAATTTTTCATCGGTAAGGGCATCGATAACAACACAAAATGCTCTAGAGGATCGTTGTTTTGAAGAAGTGGATACTGGTGTTACTTTGTCATAAATGAATATATGTTGGTCATCCTGTTTTACACCAAATGATTCACAAACATCTTTTCTCACTGCTTCGTAATTTTTCCATTCTTCCTCGTTTGCAAGTACTTCTTCATGATGGGTTTCTGCATCAAGGTACATATCTGGAGATACAGAACGAATAGCCAGCTCGCGGTCATTAATAATTTTTAGAATTTGGTCTCTGTAGTGTGGCTGAAGTTCTTCGTTCTGTTGTCCTATCTCGAAATGTTTATCCATGTTTGAGATTATATCAAGTTCTGACTTTCTGTCATATCAGATATTCAAAATTGAAATTTTTTATATAAAAATAGCACCAACTTATTGTAGGTGCTTTGTTCAATGTTCCGTTAGAACGGGGGAAGCAATGTGAATGGACTGTTCGGCACCAAGCTTGATAGCTTTGAGCAAAACACTCTGCAGTCCATCTGGACCATCATTGTGTCCTCCTAAGATATGATCCCCAATTTCCCATGCTACATCGAATGCTTTGATAGAGGTCTCCGGTCCATCTATTGGGATCGAAAAAGCTTTGGATTCTTTTTCAGATAGGTGATCTTCCTCGATCTCCTTCATGATTTCAGGATCGCCATAGCTTATTTTTACCTCACCGTTCGGTTCGACAAGTATTAACAATGTTCTTTCCATAATTAATGATATTTATCTAAGATTAATTATTTTTGGAAAAAAGTCAAAATTTTTTAATAATTTGCAGTATATACAGATATAAACTAAAAAGTTGCTAAGTAAATCATATGTTCTAACTTATATGATTCTGTAAAATCCAATTTGCTTTCAGTATAAAAAGTTGTTTTTAGAGTTCATGGCTTTGACTTTTTTAAAGGTCTCACATAATCTAGTCGCAGAAACAACAGAAAGACAACAATGTATATTACATTATCTAAAATATTCGGTATTGATGCGATCCGGGAGTATCTAGAGAGACGAGACAAGCGACGTCAAGATGAAGCTGAGGCTCGTTGGCAGAAGATCAAGGAGGAGGATGCTCGTGCAAAGATCCCTGAGCAAATAAGGAATATAATGCACTTTCCGATCAAGGAACTCACTGTAGACGAGTTTAATGCGATCCCGAAGGGGAAGGATGTGGATCTTAAAACCTGCAAACTCGGGACTTGGTTCGTTTGTACCAAGTTTGAACCTCTCCCTGACGTTATTGTCGTTGGGCAGGTTGTTACTGGTTATGATTTAATAGCTGATCAATGGGGAGCAGGTACTTCAATTCCTGAACGTGGTATCAGTCGTTATCGAGTGGAGATCATTTAATCGTTCATAGTACAAAATCTCTCAAACAAGATGAGGGATTTTTTTATTAAAAAAATTAGAACCAATTTTTTGTTCCGTTGGAAACTATTACAAATGTGGAGACAGGTTTGTGAAGTTAGAACTTGTTTAGCAATATAAAAATATCGCTCAAGCCGAAGCTTGAGCGATTAATAAGACCTCATAAGAGAGGAGTGAACAGGAACATCGATAATTTCGAGTCGCTCATCTGTTCTGGGTTTGGGAACTTCTTCTATTGTTTTCTCAGGGCATGTTGCTCTGCGAAAGAAGCATGATTTTGCTTTGGTATGGCACACAGGACCTGTGTCTGTTGTTGCTTTGTAGATGATCGCATCCCCATCACAGTCAACGAGAACATCGGTGATTCGAATTGTGTCTCCACTGGTTTCTCCTTTTTTCCAACGCTGTTTCCGGGTCTTTGACCAGAAAACTGCAAAACCAGTTGCGAGTGTTTCAAGATAGCCTGCCCGGTAGTGCCTACCATAAGTATCTCGCCACTTTGTTCTTTTTGAACAACAACATCAACTAGAGCAACAGATAAGTTGTCCCTCTCTTTGAATCTAGGTAGAAGAATATTCATAATTTTATTTTTCGATATATGTTTATTCCAAATAGCCCTCGAACTCTTGGAAACTAATACTTTTTGCCCCTTTGATTTTCAGTCTAAAAGCTGTTCTTCCAAAATCAGAACGATGTATACAGATTTGAACTGCATTCCATTCTGGGTTTGAAAGAGGGGAGACCGTTGGAGCAACTGCTGATGGCACTTCCAATGTGTCCATATCTACTTTTGCCGGCAAATCAAAACTCACCATTATGTATTTTTTTGCATTGATCACTGCTTTTAGAGCTACAATCAAGCGATTAAGATCCTTTAGCTGGACCAAGTTCATTTCTGATCTTGTAAGAATCCTTGGTGTACTTACCAATAGATTTTCACAACCCTGAACTATTTCTAACCCATTTGCAGAAATACTTGTTCCTGTTTCGGTGACAAGAAGTGCCATGTCGGCAATTCCAAATACAACTGATTGTTCCTCTGATCCATCGATCCTAACAATCTCATATTTTTTCTGCAGGTTAACTTTCTCCATTAAAATCTCTGCGAGTTTTGGAAGCTCACAAGCGATTTTAATTTTGTCTGGATAGTTTGTTGTTCCTGTCTTTTGAACAAGCACCCATCTTGATGGCTGCTCAGTCTTTTTTGCAAAACCAAGTTCTGCAAATGATTGGAGATTAGTAATCCCACTTGCAAGCCAGAGATCGTAGCCGGTAATTCCGGCGTCAAATTCTCTTTCAAGAAAGAAAGGAATCATCCTTCTGTCCAGCTGATAGAACTCAACGTTGTTTGCTTTACCGCAGAACCCACAGCGATCTGGGGAACCGATTTGATAACCAGCCATATTTAGATACTCTATCAATTTTGTTGACAAAGAACCGTTTGGAATAACGAAACGTAATATTTTCATATTTTTCTACTCTTTTTAAAGAACTAACTACAGGCTTTCTCATATGAGAGTTTCTTTTGAAACTGTTTGCTAACAAGCAAAACAAAACCACCCTCCGACATAGGAGGGGGTTAGCTTCATGAAATATTTAAATGCATTAAGACAACCCTCTCCTAAGTTTTTGAGAGTTGCTATGATGTAATTTATTGATTACAGATTTATAACCTCCTTCTCCATTATTTAGCCACTTTCCCACGCGAGCTACTGTTGTCGAACTGAATCCTGTTTCCTTTTCTATAACAGAGTAGGGGATCTTTCTTGAAAGCATTTCTGCAGTTTTAAGACGTTTTGCAAACTCAATGATCTCTCCCTCTGTTAGAAGGTCGCGCAAAAACTGCTCCGCTTCCTTCTCTGATTTCAGAGAGAGGATAACATCAAGAAATCTTTTGTTTTCGGGTGTATTCCAATTCATACGTCCACTTTACCAAAGTGGAGTACTTTAGTCAAGTAAAGCATAGATTAATCTATTTATATAGAAAGACGTAAAAGTCATGATCTTAAATTTTTCTTATTAAAATAAAAAAGTTGGAACCGATGGCCTGGCTCTATTACAAACTCTTTCAAATACTTACAAACTATTACAAATGTGGAGACAGGTTTGAGAAGTTAGAACCTAGTACTAACTCTTTTTAAAGTTGTTGAGAGTGTCTATAAAAGTGCTACTATTGAAGTTATAAATGACTAAGATCTCGGCAAAAAAAGAATATCCTATAGGATCAGAGTGGAGAAAATGGGATTTACATATTCATAGCCCTTATTCAATTTGTCAGGAATATGGTAGCTCAAATTTCGATGATTTTATAGAAGCTTTAGAAAACTTACCCTCAGATGTGAAGGTGATCGGTATAAACGATTATTATTTCATCGATGGTTATGAGGAAGTAATGAAGAGAAAAAAAGCGGGAAAATTAAAAAATATAGAAAAAATATTTCCGATATTAGAATTTAGAATTGACACTTTCGGGTCTGCTTCAGAGAGTAAATTTCAGAAAATTAATCTTCATATACTTTTCAATCTTGACGAAGATAATCTTTTAACTGAGATTAAAAAAGTTAAAGAAGAGTTTATAAACCAAATACACTTATCGAGAACACATAGTACTCAAATATTAAGCAAGGAAAATTTAACTGAATACAGTTCTGACAAAACGCTGAAAAGTGGTTTTACTGAATTAATCCCATCAACCGAAGAAGTTTTTAAGCTTCTTAGTACGGAAACTTGGAAGGAAAGAGTTTTTATATTACTAGGTTATATCGAATGGAATAATTTAGAAAAACAAAATCAGCTTAAGAATGAAAAACAAAGATTGTACAATCTAACAAATGCTTTTTTTACTGCTTCTGAAAGTGATGATATCTCAAAAAAGGAAGAAGTTCTGCATGCTTACGGGGAAACGAAACCTCTTCTCCATTCTTTAGATATACATGAATTTTCTAGATTGAAAGAGGGATATAAATGTTTTACATGGATTAAAGCCGACCCTACTTTTGATGGGTTGAGACAGATAATATTTGAACCAGAAGAAAGACTTTTTATCGGGCAAAATCCACTTATTTTAGAACGAGTTCAATCAAATAAAACTAAATATATACATTCCTTAAAAATAGACCAAAAAAAACAATACAATGGTGAACAAGGTATCTGGTTTAAAAATGTTGATATTGAATTTAACAAGGAATTGATCGCAATTGTGGGTAATAAAGGTAGTGGGAAAAGTGCTATGTCTGATATTTTAGGTCTTCTAGGTGACACACATAATGCAGGTATTGATAATAGAAATCTCTCTTTTCTAAATAATTCAGTCAATGGAAAAAAGTTTAGAAAAAAAGGATTTTCAGAGAATTTCGAGGCAACTATGGAATGGGAAGATAAGAAAATTACAACTAAATCACTAAATGAGGATATCGATATTACGCGGAAAGAAAGAGTAAAATACTTACCACAGAATTATTTTGAAACTCTTACTAATGATTTAGAAGGACAAGGTTTTGAAAAGACTTTAAAAAGTGTAATTTTTTTGCATATACAAGAAGCAAAAAGATTTTCCAAAGAAACTTTTGAAGAATTATTGGAATATAAAAGTCAAAGTATAGAAAAAGATATCAGTATACTTTTAGATAATATAAAGAAAATTTCTACAGAGATTATTTCATAAGAAAATAAGAAACATCCTGATTACAAAAAGGAGATTATAAATAAATTAGAAGAGAAACAGAAAGAACTTATAGAACACGTAAAAATAAAGCCGAAGGAAGTAGACGATCCGTCAAAGAATGAAAAATGGGATGAAAAAAAGAAAGAGAGTTTTGAAGAAATTGGAAAAGTTACCGAACAGATAACGCTGATAGATAAGGAAATAAAAATCAAAGAAGAGGAACGGATTCGATTTGTCGCAGAAAAAGAAGATATCGAACAAGTAATTAGTGATTTGGATAGATTTATAGAACAGTTAGATGATTATATAGATAAAAATAAATTACGTTTACAGAAGCATGGAATTAGTTTTGGAGATCTTATAAAATTAGAATTTAAGAAAGAACTAATAATAAAAAAAGTTAGATCACTTAATACATTAATTGGTATTATAGATTTTCTTTTGCAAACAGAAGACGAGATACTTGCTGATAAGAACATAAGTCAACCAGAGAAGAAAAGTAGAATTGAAAAAAGTCTAGTAACTAAAAGAGACAAACTTGAATTGAAGGTAGTTAAGTTAAAAGAAGAACTATCTGAACCAGCAAAAAAATTCCAAGAGTATAAAGAAAGATTAAAGAAGTGGCAAGAAAAAAATACAGAGATAGAAGGAGATGTTTCTCATCCAAGAAAAATATTAGGAAGTGTTGAATTCTTCAAATCCGAAGAGATTTTTATAGATAAAGAATTACCTACTTTACTGGAAAGTAAA
>CAZKTY010000014.1:0-553 GCA_964555825.1 uncultured Candidatus Saccharibacteria bacterium | reverse complement strand
AGACAGGAAATAATTAAAGAATCATTAAAAATTTTCCAAAAAAAGAAAGAGATTCTTGATCTTTATGAAGATTTTAAATCATCTATAGATAAGAAAATATCTCAAGATAAAAAAACTTTAGAAAAATTTAAAATGAATATAGAAGTTTCTTTTAAATTAGATAAAGATTTCATAAATCGTTTTCTTGAATTTATTGATAAAAGAAGAGAAGGGTCTTTTTACACCCATAAAGATGGAGAAAAAAATTTGAATAAAATTTTTGCAGACAAAAAATTAACAGATAAAAAAGATGCAGAGTCTATCTTAAAAGATGTTATTCATTACCTTGAGTGTGATCAGAGGGATGGATTAAAAGATGAAGAGAGAAATAGGAACATTAAGGATCAAATAAGCAATCGCGAAGATTTTTATAGTTTTATATTTTCCTTAGATTATCTAAAACCAAACTATGAACTCAGACTAGATAATAAGACTTTGAATGAGTTATCTCCGGGAGAAAAGGGTGCTTTATTACTTGTGTTTTATTTGATGATTGATAAAGAAGATATACCCC
>CAZKTY010000013.1:0-18609 GCA_964555825.1 uncultured Candidatus Saccharibacteria bacterium | reverse complement strand
GCAATGATCGCAACTGGAGAAGGTTCTCTAAAGGAGGCAGAAATGGTGGCAAATAAGGTTTTTGCAGATGTGGTAAGAATTGCAAAGAAATACAAAAACTTTGTTCCAACAGTTGAGGGGATCCAAGATAGTGTTGAGAAGGAATTGATCCTTAGTGAATACGTTAAGTCATCAAAAGCTTTCATTCTTTATAGAGATAAGAGATCTAAACTTCGTGAGAAAGGAATGCAGATCCCTGAGAAGGTAAAAAAACTGGTTGCTAATAGTAAAAAATATTTTCGAACTGAACTAGGTGAATTCATGTACTACAGAACTTATTCCAAATGGATCGAAGCAGAACAGAGAAGAGAAACTTGGATAGAGACAGTTGATAGGTATATGAGTTTCATGAGAGAGAATCTTGGAAACAAATTAAAAGAGAGTGAATACAAAGATGTACAAGATACTATCCTGAAACAAGATGCTTTGCCTTCGATGAGGCTTTTGCAATTTGCAGGAACCGCCGCAGGTAAGACAAATGTTTGTGCATACAATTGTTCATTCGTTGCTCCAGAATGTTTTCAGGATCTTGCAGAGATAATGTACATATTGATGTGTGGAACTGGCGCAGGATTTTCTGTTGAAAGTCAGAACGTACAAAAATTTCCTCAGATCCTTTCTCAAACAGGTCACAAGGTCTCAACTTATGTAATTCCAGATAGCAAAGAAGGATGGGCTGATGCTTTAGTCCACGGAATGAACACATGGGCAAGTGGAAAGGATGTTGATTTTGATTTTTCACAACTAAGACCAGCGGGAGCAAGACTAAAGACTATGGGAGGAAAATCTTCTGGACCTGATCCAATAAGAAAGCTTCTTGCATTCACTAGAGGAAAGATGATAGCAAGACAAGGAAAGAGACTTAGGAATATCGATGTCCATGACATTATCTGTATGATAGGAGAATGTGTTGTCTCTGGAGGAGTTAGGAGAAGTGCTCTTATCTCTCTTTCTGATCTTGATGACAACGATATCAGAGATGCTAAGAAAGGAACTTTTTACAACACAGAACCACAGAGAATGCTTTCAAATAACTCTGCTGTATATATGCAAAAACCAACAGCTGCTGAGTTTATGGATGAATGGATAGCTCTTATGAAATCAGGTACCGGAGAAAGAGGTATCTTCAACAGAGGATCACTAGCAAAGACCTTACCTGAGAGAAGAATTAATGTTTTGAGACAATATGAAGGTTATTTTGATGCCTCAGGCAAGACTATTATTGGCTCTATTGGTACAAATCCTTGTGGGGAGATCATTCTACAGTCAAAACAGTTCTGTAACCTTACAAATGTTGTAGCAAGATCAGATGATACAAAAGAATCTCTACTAAAGAAGATCAGAGTGGCTACGATTATTGGTACATATCAATCAACTCTCACAAATTTTCCATATCTTTCAAAGAGTTGGAAAGAAAATTGTGAAAAAGAAAGATTATTAGGAGTTGGTCTTGCTGGTCAATGGGATAACGATATTGTAAGAAGACCTGAGATCCTTGAGGCTTTAAAGAAAGAAACAATAAAGATCAATAAGATCTACGCAAAAAGATTTGGAGTGAACGAATCAACTGCTATTACTTGCGTAAAACCAGACGGAAATTCCTCACAAACATTTGATTTTTCTTCAGGAATGCATCCTCGTTATTCAAAATATTATATAAGAAGGATCAGAATTGCTGCGACAGATTCTTTGTTCAAGATGTTGAAAGATCAAGGGGTTCCGTATTTTCCAGAAGTCGGACAAAATGAGGAGAATGCAACAACTTATGTTCTAGAATTTCCAGTAAAGGCTCCAGCAGGATCAGTCTTCAAAGATGATCTAACAGCTTTACAGCAGCTTGAACACTGGAAGATCGTAAAAGAAAAATATACTGAACATAATCCATCTGTTACTATCTCGATCGGAGATGATGAATGGATCGTGGTTGCAAACTGGATCTATGAAAATTGGGATATTGTAGGAGGACTTTCATTCTTACCTCGCGAGAATCATGTCTATCAACTTGCTCCTTATGAAAAAATTGACGAGAAAAAATATTTAGAACTTTCAAAAAAATTAGCTCATATTGATTACTCAAAGATCATGATCTATGAGAAGAAAGATGAAACTGAAGCAAAAAGAGAATTAGCTTGCGTATCAGGGGTGTGTGAGATCGATGACGTTCCAAAAGCTTAACTTGTAACTACTGTTGTATTAAATTCTGGTTGCATGAAAAAAATATTAATGTAGAATACTGTTCTAAATGAAAACAAATCAAAGAATTTTAATGGTACTTGGATTCATCTCTGCAATGTTATACAGATTTATTCCATTTCGACCACCAAATGTAGAACCTCTAATGTCTGTAATGATGCCTTTCTCGAAAAAAGTAAGCAAGATCGAGTTATTTGTTTTCGCCTTTCTAAGTATTTTTATCTATGATCTTTTCACCGCAGGGATAGGCACTTACACAATTACAGCTGGGATATGTTATGGATTACTTGGTATATGGTCAAGTTCATATTTCGCTAATAGGAAATTTGGATTAAAAAATCTAGTGATATGCTCGACCTTTGGGATCATATTCTTTGATGCAGTAACTGGAGTGATCATAGGCCCAATGCTCAGTGGAGGCTCTTATTACCTTGCTTTTATCGGTCAAATACCTTTTACAGCACTTCACCTTATGGGGGGAACACTATTTGCCATTACATTATCACCTTTGATCGTTAAAATACTTGCCAAGTCTGAAGTTAGTGTTTTGCAGTTAGACAAAAGTTTGCAAGAAGCAAAAGCCTGAGTATAATTTCGAAAGTACCTTTAAATCAGAAGATTTTTCTATGGAAGTCCGGTTAAATTCCGGCGCTGTGCCGCAACGGTAATCTTAAGATGTTTCTTAAGTAGTCCGATCTTTAGAAAGATCAATATAGAACCCGAGCAGGAATATAAATTATTTAGTTTGAAAAGACCTGCTCGTATGAGTGGGTCTTTTCGTTAATATGAATTATAAAAAAATAAATAAAAAGAAATTATTTGGAGTTATAAACCTTTTACTAGGAATAATTTTGATATGTGTAGGTCTATTCGCAACAAAACCAAAAGACTCAAAAATATCTGACATTTCACTTGATCAACAAATACAAGGAGTCGAAACCAGCTCAACCACACAACGAGTAAATAATATCCCTTCTGATAAAGTTCCTTTAGAAGAAGGAACTAATACAAAACAAGATTCGATCATTTTTTCTGTCGATGGAAAAACTCTTAATCTAAATTTCAATGAAGGTGATACTTTAGAAAAAGTCATTAAAGTATCAACAGACAAAGGTCTTATCAATATTAATGGAGAAAATTTTCCAGGACTGGGTTTTTTTGTTCAATCTATAAATGGAATTGAACAGGGTAATGGATATTCTTGGATCTATTACATAAATGGTAAAAAGGCTACCGTTGGTGTTTCATCATATAAATTAAAAATAGGAGATCTAATCGAATGGAAATATGAAAAAAATTATTAAAATATATTTATTATCAGTCTTTCTGGTAATTTGTTTGTCACTTCCAGTTTTTAAAGCTCTTGCAGAAGATTCTTCTTCAACAGATCCCTTAATAACTCCTAACCAAGTCTCAAGTAGCACTTCTGATCTTGATGTATCTAGTTCAACGCCTAACATCAGCTCATCAACAAATTTTAAAGTTAATGTATTTATTAGATATAACGATACTGTACTTTTTCAGCAACAAGTAGAACTCTCTAACGATCAAAACGAGCAAGTACCTGTAACAGATAATTCAAGTACGACCAGACAGATCTCAGCTCAAAGTGCTCTAGCTGCTTTGGAGGTATCAGACGCCGAGAGTAACAATTTTAATATTTCAGATCTTACTTACTACCAAGCTTATAATGAATTTTTAATTAATTGTATAAATATAACCACCGAAACTACAACGAATGCTTGCTACAACTGGCAATATGTAGTTGATGGATCATATCCACAGATCGGGATCGATCAAGATATCTTACACGATGGAGACACCCTAACTTTGTATTTTGGGCAGCCAAAGAAATTGATCCTTCCAAACGATATTGTTCACACAGGTCAAACTTTTACTGTTAATGCGGTTAATTATGACTATGTGAACAATTTATGGACTCCTTTGCAAGGGGTTGTGGTCGGAGCAACTCAAACAGATCCTAATAATCCGTGGTCTCCAATTGTGATATCAACATCAACGACAAATGATCTAGGAAATGCAGATTTTGACATAACCGCAACAGGAACATTCGGTTTCGGATTAGAAGCTGATTATTATTATCCAACCTATCCGTTTGAAATAATTGATCCAAATTCAACAACAACATCAACTCCTACTGATACTTCAAACAATTCAGGAGGTGGAAATTCTAGTCAAACTCACTTGATACCAGACCTTGAAAAGATGTTCTCTTTCTTGGATGCACAGCAAAATTCCAAGGGTGATTTTGGGAATGATCTTTATACTGACTGGGCAGCTATCGCATATGGAACGACTTCAGGACATACAAATTCAAAGAATAAACTCAAGGAATTTTTGAGAACAGATAGCCTTGATGGAACAGCAACAACTGATTATGAAAGAAGAGCTATGGCAATGTTAGCTCTAGGATCAAATCCTTATTCTGATGGGACAGAAAATTATATACAGAAGATAGTTGACTCCTTTGATGGAAATCAAATAGGGAATCCATCATTATTCAATGATGATATATTTGGGATAATTACCTTACTTAGTTCAGGATATGATCCAACAGATGAAATAATACAAAGACCTGCTCAATTCATTATTTCTAAACAATCATCAAATGGTGAATGGGACAGTGTAGACCTAACAGGAGCTGCTATTCAAGCTCTTTCTCTAGTTCAAAATGTACCTGGTGCAAGTAGTTCAATATCAAAAGGCCTCACCTTTCTGAAAAATTACCAAGCAAATGACGGGGGATTCAATAATCCAGCCTCAACAAGTTGGGCTGTACAAGGAATGACTGCTGCAAATTTAGATCCTTCTTCATTTATTAATAATGGAAAAGATCCTTTTGATTATCTAGCATCGACCCAATTATCTGATGGAAGTATTGGAACTACGACAGATAGTATAGACAACAGAATATGGAACACGTCTTATACAATTCCAGCAGTTGCAAAAGATACTTGGCCTCTTATCCTTAAAATAGTTTCGAGACCTATACAGTTATCTAGCGGTTTATCATCTGATAATATTGCGACAGCAACGTCTACAACAACTTTAACTATCTCAAATGCAAGCACAACTCCAGCAATTGAAGCATCAACAAGCACATCTGAAGTTGCAAAAGACATTTTGACGTTTAAAACTTCAAAAAAAAGCGAAGTTAAAAGATCTTCTATCGATAAAATAACAGCAGTATCAAGTACAACAAACATTCAAAATACTGACCAACTTGCAGCAGCATCAACCTCAAGTATTGATTTCGATACCAATAAGATACTTATAACAATCGGTTCGGTTCTTGCTGTGATAGGACTATTTAGTATTATATTCATCTAATGAAAGACATTGTATCCATAATTGATGAAGGAGGAATAGGTGTACTTCCAACAGACACCATCTTAGGATTAGTTGGAAGTGCCTTTTCTAAAAAAGCTGTAGAAAAAATATACAACGTTAGACAGCGGGACAAAGACAAGCCTTTGATAATCCTTATTGAAAATAGCAATGATCTGAAAAATTTTGGTGTAAAAGATATTCCTGTAGCAGCTTTAGAAAAGATCTGGCCAGATAAGGTTTCGATAATCTTTGAGATACATAATAAAAAGTTAAAATATCTGGATCGTGGCACAAAAAGCTTATGTTTTAGAATGCCAAAAGACAGATCTCTAAGAGATATTCTCAAAAGAACAGGTCCACTAGTTGCTCCAAGTGCAAACATACAAGGAATGACTCCTGCAAAGAATATTACCGAAGCAAAAAAATACTTTGGAGATAAAATAGACTTTTATTTGTCTGGTAAAACAAAAAGTATCAAACCTTCAACGATCTTGAGATATCTTCCTCAAGAAAAGCTATTTAAATTGGAAAGGGAAGGTGGAATAAATGAAAATAGACTTAGATCAAAAATCTTGTTAAAATGACCGATAATATGACTAAATTAACTAGATCAAAGGATAATACCCCTATTGTCATCTCTGTAGGAGGTTCTCTTATTGTTCCTGAGGCTATTGATACAGATTTTATAAAAGCCTTAAAAGCTATTATTGATAGGGAAATAGATCTTGGCAAAAAGTTTATTATAATTTGTGGAGGAGGTAGAACTAGCAGAAATTATCAGCAAGCGGCCCAAAAAGTAACCAAACTAAGAAATAATGATATTGATTGGCTAGGAATACACTCAACACGTCTTAATGCTCAACTCATTAAGACCATTTTTTTGCCCAAAGTTGAAGAGGTTGTCGTTCATGATCCACATGAAAAGATAGATTTTAGGAAACCGATCCTGATAGCTGCTGGATGGAAACCTGGATGGAGTACAGACTATGACGCAGTGCTACTTGCAAAAAGATTCAAAGCAACAAAGGTCATAAACCTTTCAAATATAAATTATGTTTGTGACAAGGATCCTAAAAAACACGCTGATGCAAAACCAGTACTAAAAATCACATGGAAAGATTACAGAAAAGTAATTCCATCAAAATGGACGCCAGGATTGAATTCTCCTTTTGATCCTATTGCTTCAAAAGAAGCTCAAAAAAATAAAATAGAAGTTGCTGTGATAAGTGGAGAAAATCTAAATCAAATAAATAATTTCATACATGACAAACCTTTTGAAGGTACACTCATATACTAAATAAATGAGTCTAGAAAATGAAAAGAATAATTTTGTAACCCCTCCTCCATATTCTGAATTTGATATCGAAAATCTTGCTATAAAAATGAGAAGTCTTGGGATGGGAGACACAATTCATGATGACACACAATTCTCTACCAATGCATGGTTAGATATTGCATCAGCAGAGATCGAAGGAGGTTGGACACAAGAGCTTAAAGATAGTTTTATGGAAAAAGTAATAAAGATAAAGACCAGAATAAGCGAACTTGAAATGGAAAAAGCAAAGTCTCTTGGATTATAGAGATGGTCTGCCTAGTCGATCAATACAACAACTCTTTCTCCATCTATCTCAGCAAAACCTTTTTTTATAGGAATATTTTTTTCTTTAGTTCTTATTTCTCCATCTTTAATAAGAGTGATGAGAGGTAAATGTCCTTTAAGGACAGTTATTTCTCCATCTCTTGCAGGCAAAGTGATGCTAGCTGTTTTACCTTCATAAACTAATCCTTGTAGTGAAAAGATCTGTAATTTCATGATTATTTTACTTCATCAATACTTCCAACAAGATAGAAAGATCCTTCTGGTTTGTCATCATGTTTTCCTTCGATTATCTCCTTAAAGCTTCTTACTGTATCAGCTCTTGAAACGAATTTTCCAGCCCTTCCTGTGAAGGCTTCAGCCACGAAGAATGGCTGTGAAAGGAACTTCTGGATCCTTCTTGCTCTTTCTACGAGCAATCTATCATCCGCAGAAAGTTCTTCAATACCTAGAATTGCGATAATGTCTTGAAGCTCCTTGTATCTCTGCAATATTCTTTGAACCTCTCTAGCAACTTGATAATGTTCTTCTCCAACGATATTTGGATCAAGAGCACCTGAAATTGAGTCCAAAGGATCAACTGCAGGATAAATTCCAAGCTCAGATAAAGGTCTAGAAAGCACAATAGTTGAATCTAAGTGGGCAAAGGTAGTTGCTGGAGCTGGGTCTGTCACATCGTCTGCAGGCACATAAACAGCCTGCACAGAGGTCACAGAACCTTTATTCGTAGATGTAATTCTTTCCTGCAAAGCACCCATCTCATTGGCTAGAGTTGGTTGATATCCTGCTGCAGAAGGCATTCTTCCGAGAAGAGCCGACACCTCAGAACCTGCTTGTGTAAAACGGAAAATATTGTCAATGAACAAAAGAACATCTTTTCCTTCTGTATCACGGAAATATTCTGTCATCGTAAGTCCAGCCAAAGCAACTCTTTGTCTTGCTCCAGGAACTTCATTCATTTGTCCGAATACAAGAGCTGTTTGTCCAAGCACACCAGATTCTTTCATCTCATTGTAAAGGTCATTCCCTTCACGAGTTCTTTCTCCAACACCTGCAAATACTGAATATCCCTTATGAACAGTAGCTACGTTTCTGATCAATTCCTGCAGAAGAACTGTTTTACCTACACCCGCTCCTCCAAAAAGACCGATCTTTCCTCCTTTAATAAAAGGACAAATAAGGTCGATCACTTTGATACCAGTTTCAAATATCTTAACTTCTGTTGATTGTTCTGCAAAAGTAGGAGCTTTTCTATGGATAGGCCATCTTTCTTTTGTTACAACAGCTGGCATGTTATCGATCGGTTCTCCAAGAAGATTGAACATCCTTCCCAATACTTCTTTTCCTACAGGAACGGAAATTGGAGCTCCTGTGTCAAAAGCTTCGTCTCCACGTTTTAAGCCATCAGTTGGTCCCATAGCAACACTTCTTACTCGTCCTTCACCTAAGTGAGAAGCAACTTCCAAAACAAGAGTACTTCCATCTTCTTTTTTTACATTAATAGCATTGTAAATTGCAGGAACATTTTCCCCGAATTCAATGTCGACTACCGCTCCGATAACTTGAATGACTTTTCCGTTTTTCATAACTTTTTTGATAACTAATAATTTTTTAATTTTGATTCTCTAAAGCCTCCTTACCAGAAGTAATTTCGATCAGTTCTTTGGTAATTTGAGCCTGTCTTGTCTTATTGAACAGTATTGTAAGTGTTCCTATCATATCCTTTGCATTATCAGAAGCATTTCTCATTGCGATCATTCTGGATGAATGTTCCGAAGCATTAGCTTCAAGAACAGTGTGAAGTATCTCGATCTCAACGAGAGAAGGAACCAAACCTTTTACGATCGAATCAATATCTGGCTCAAATTTATAATCAAAATTATCGTAGAGTGCGGTCTTTCTAAGATCTGAGAACTTTCCTGCCTCTGGAATTATATTTTCTATGACATTTTTTAAAATATCTGACTGCAAAGGAAGTAGAGGACGAACGATCACTTCCTGTTTCAAAGCAGAAAGAAAATTAGTATAGATTATTGAAACTCTGTCATATGTCTTATTTTCGAAAAGGGAAATGATCTTTTTAGCGATCGGTTCAACTTCAAATAGTTCTGCAAAATCTCCGATACCGTCAAAACTGAAGATCACGTTACTTCCTTTTCGATTAAAATAATCTCTCCCTCTTTTTCCTATAGCAATGATGTCTGAATGAGGATCTTTCTTTAGGATCGTTTCTGTTTTTCTAATGATGTTACTGTTGAATGATCCTGCGAGACCTTTATCCGAAGTAATAACAACATAAAGATCTTTTCCACCGTTCCTTACATCAAATAGAGGAGAAGATTTTCTTGGTATCTCACCCAATTTTTCTTCTATATGCTTCAAGATACTTAAAGCATATAGGGCAAAAGGACGTCCTTTGATCGCGGAGGCTTCACTCTTGCGCATTTTTACAGCCGAAACAGCCTCCATAGCTTTTGTGATCTGTCTTATGTTCTGAGTTGAACGTATTCTGTTTTTAATTGCTCTGCCAGTTGCCATAGATTATTTATTCCAATAATTTGCGTTAAAATCAGTAACAATTTCCGTTAATTTAGCTTGGATCTCCTCTGAAAGATCAGCAGTATCAAAGATAGTCTTAAGGATCTCAGGATGTCTTTCTTTTAGAAAAGTTAGGAACTGTTTTTCATATCTTTTGATGTCGGCTACAGCTATCTCATTCAAAAGACCTTTTCCAGCAGCAAAAATAATTGCAGCGATCTCATTGAATGATTGATCCTCGTATTGAGGCTGTTTCAATAACTCTGTAAGTCTTGAACCTAATTCAAGTTGCTTCTTTGTAGCAGGATCCAGATCAGAACCAAATTGAGCAAATGCTGCCAATGATCTGAACTGAGCAAGGTCAAGTTTCATTCTTCCTGCAACTTTTTTCATAGCTTTAGTCTGAGCACTTGAACCCACACGAGAAACTGAAAGACCAACGTTGATAGCAGGACGAAGACCAGAGTTGAATAGATCTGATTCAAGAAAGATCTGTCCATCAGTGATCGAAATAACGTTTGTAGGAATATAAGCTGAGATATCTCCAGCTTGTGTCTCTATCACAGGCAAAGCTGTAATAGAACCTCCTCCATATTCTTTTGAGAGTCTTCCTGCGCGCTCTAGTAATCTTGAGTGCAAATAAAATACGTCTCCAGGATAAGCTTCACGTCCTGGTGGTCTCTTAAGTAAAAGAGAAATCTGTCTGTACGCCCATGCATGTTTTGATAGATCGTCATAAACAACTAAAACATCTTTTCCTTGATCCATAAAATATTCTCCAATGGCACAACCTGTGAATGGAGCAAGATATTGTAGGGAAGCAGGATCAGATGCACTGGCTGAAACAACAATGGTGTAATCCATTGCACCTAATTTCTTTAATTTTTCTACGATCTGAGCAACCTTTGATTCTTTTTGCCCGATCGCTACATATATACAAATAGGAACATTCTTTTCTTTGCCTTGATGGATGATCGCATCGATTGCAATAGCTGTCTTACCAGTCTGTCTATCTCCAATAATAAGCTCTCTTTGACCTCTTCCAATAGGGATCATTGCATCAATCGCCTTAATTCCTGTGTGAAGAGGCACTTTAACTCCTTCACGAGTAATAACTCCAGGTGCGATCTTTTCCAATGGATAGAATTTTGATTTTGATTCAGAAATAGGAGTTTTGCCGTCTTTGACCTCTCCTAGACCATTTACTACTCGTCCAATAAGTTCTTCTGAGACTGGGATGGAAAGAATTCTTCCCGTCGATCTGACTTTGCTTCCTTCCTTCAAACGAAGATCATTTCCAAGGATAATTGCTCCAACACTGTCTTCTTCAAGGTTCAATGCAAGACCAAAGACCTTTTTTCCGTCCATGTCTGTAAATTCGAGCATCTCAGAATATTTTGCTTTTGAAAGTCCAGAGACGATCGCCACTCCATCAGAGATCTTTACAACTTCTCCTACATACTCAAGAGTAGGATCATTTGTGATATCCGATATTTCTTTCTTCAGTTCTTCTATTATTGTGTTTTTATTCATAAGCAAAATTTTCTAATAATTATTTCTAATTTACGAGTCTTGATCTCATTTTCTGTAACTTTGATCTTATTGATGTATCTATGACAAGATCACCGATCTTTATTTCTGAACCACCAATAAGTGTCTTGTCTTCTATAAAGGTAACTTCTGCCTTTTTTCCAAGTACGTGATCAATTTTAGGAGCATCATTTATAGATGATGCTCTAACTGTGACATCAATGATCCCTTTTTCTAAATTCCATTCCTTTTTAAAACTTCTTAAGATAGCGGGATACTTTGAAGCTAATCTTTTTGAGACTATCAACTTAGCAAAAGCTTTAAGTATCTCACTAGTGGCTTCCTCTGACTTTGCATTTAAAGTTCTTTTAGCCAAAAGTATTCCTATTTTTTTTGAAGAACTTTTCATTTCAAATATTTAGGCAATAATTTTTGAGAACTCTTTTGAAGCTTCGTCTTTTAGAGAATGCTTTGCTTTTTCATCGATATATTTTCCAACAGTTTTTTCTATTGCATCAGAAACAAGAGTTCCAACTTCTTTTTTTATATCTCTTCTCAACTTCTCATTCTCTTCTCTGATCTTTTGTTCACCTTGTGAGATGACTATTTCTGCCTGATGCTTTGCTTCCTCAAGAAGATTCTTTTTAAGGATCGAAGCACTTGTCTCTGCATTCTTGATTATCTTTTCTGATTCAAGACGAGCTTTATCTAGAACCTTTTTCTGTGCTTCAGAATTTTCCTGAAGCATTTTTTCCATTTTAGAAGCACCGTCTTTTACTCCTTGAATAGATCTCTCTTTCTCCTCAATAGACTTCATGACAGGCTTATAGAGAAATTTGGTCAAGATAAATACCAACAGACCAAAATTTATAGCCTGTGCAATAAGCTCCTTCCATTCAATTCCTAAAGAAGAAACGAGATTTCCCATTGATTTATGTGAACAAGATTATAAGAGCAACTACAAGAGCATAAACAGCAATAGCTTCAGTGAAGGCGATCGCAAGGATCATAGCTGATTGTATTTTTGATGAAGCCTCTGGGTTTCTACCAATAGATTCCATAGCTTTTGATGCTAAAAGACCAATACCTAAGGCCGGACCTAGAGCTCCGATACCAATCGCAATTCCTGCTGCAAGTTGTTTTAATTCCATACTTTTCGATTAATTTTTAATAATAATAAAAAGAGACAGACAGTCTCTAAGTTGTTCTAAATTATATATACTTTTAAAGGCATTTCAAGCCCATTTTCAATCACAACATAAGTTCATATCTTATGTTTTTATGCTATGAAGTATTAATGCTCCTCTGAATGGATCTTCTCAGCAGTGGAGAGGAACATCATCGCTAAAGTGGCAAAGATCAAAGCTTGGATAAAACCTACGAAAAGCTCCATTCCAAGGAAAGGAACAGGGATAATATATGGCACGAGAGAGGAAATAATGATCATAAGGACGCTTCCAGCAAAGATATTTCCAAACAATCGAAAGGTCAAAGAGATAACTCTCGACACCTCGCCTAGTACTTCAAGCATACCAACAAAGAAGCCAATAGGATGCTTGAAAGGATTTACAATAAATTTTCCTACATGGTTCTTAAAACCAAGATTCTTGAATCCAACAATATGTGTTGAAACAACAAGAATGATCGCTAATGCCAATGTCATATTAATATCAGAGTTAGCAGTTCTAAGGAGTGGAACAAACTCACTTCCTCTATGGATACCTATTGTTTCAACTCCAGGGAGAGTACCTACCCAGTTTGAGATCAAGATATAGAAGAAGATCGTTCCAACAAAAGGAAGATATTTTTTTACAGTCTCTTTGCTGCCTGCAAATGATTCCATAAAATTTATAAGACCCTCGAAAACTATGTGCAAAAATGCTGCAAATTTACCTCCTTTTTTTATACTCCTGTAACTGATGATAGAAAAAACAGTCAATATTAAAATGGCAACCCAAGATGCAAGAAGGGAATTGGTCACTGCAAAATTTCCGATCTTGAATATTTCCTCAGATACAATTGATATTTTCATTTGATAAAGCTTTTTGTTTTTTTATAAACCACGATACTGGTCGTGACCAAAGAAAGAAGTATTCCTATTATCAGAAACAGAGGTGACGTTCCAAATCTCCGGTCTATGAATCTTCCTGTAACTGCAAGGACAACCAATGGAATAATGATCGCAAAACCGACATCGTAAGCAAAGGATATCAACTGTCCTTTCGTCATAAATTGATCTCCATCACCCTGCTCTTGCTTATTATTTTCTCTTTCCATTAAGTTATGGGATTGTATCATAATAAGCCTTCCAATTTCCAGACTTATTCTGCTCTTAAATAAATTGAATAAACTAGCAAAAATATGAGAAGATACCAGATTCTGTTATAATTTGTAAAATAACATCACATATTTAAATTTAAAATGGCACAAAAGAAAAATTCCAACATAAATCTTGACAAGATCGCTGTAAAATTTACCCGCTGGATAGGATCTCCTTCTTCGATCTTTTTTCATTCAGTATTCTTCATTGCTTGTTTTATACCTTTATTATTTGGAATTAATTTAGAAAGTGTCCTTCTTTTCCTTACAACAGCAGTTTCCTTAGAGGCTATCTACCTAGCAATACTTATCCAAATGACAGTTAATCGTAATACACAGAACCTTATTGAAGTAGGAAAAGAGATCACAGAGATCCAAGAGGACGTTGATGAGATTCAAAAAGACGTTGATGAGATCCAAGGCGATATTGATGAGATCCAAGAGGACGTTGATGATATTGAGCAGGATGAAGATGAGAAAGCAAATATGGTGACATTACAAAAGATCCATACGGCTGTAGAAAATATCATGAGGGATATTGATAAGTTAAAATTAAAATGAGAATTTCTGGAATAACGATCGAGGGTAGCAAGGAAGCCCGAAACATGGGATTTAAGACTGCTAACATAAGAACTGATCTAAATATTGATACAGGGATATATAAAGGTAAAACAGAACTGGAAGGAGAGACATTCTTATCTGCAATATACGTTGGAAATTATAGACCAGGCATACTAGAGACACATTTAATAGGTTTTTCAGGAAATGATTTTTATGGAAAGAATATTCTGGTAGATATTGAAGAAAAGATCAGAGATGATAGATCTGATCTTTCTGAAGAAGATCTAAAGAAATTAATAGCCGAAGATATAAAAAAGATCTGCGATCTAGCAGACAAAAAAAATGTTTAGCGGAATAATAACTCAAAAAGTTAAAATAAATAATATTAAGAAGATAAAAAATTCTCTCGAAATGAATTTTGATCTTCCTTCAAAGGTATTTTTGGAGGAAGGAGAAAGTGTTTCTATGAATGGAATATGCTCAACAGTTGTTAAATATACAAAAAATGATTTTCTGGTTCACTATATGAAAGAAACTTTAGACAAAACAACGGCAAGCAATTGGAAAGTAGGAGATCTTATAAATTTTGAACAAAGTCTGAAGTTCAATGACAAGATCTCTGGACATTTTGTTTCCGGACATGTTGATTGTGTTGGAAAAATTGTCTCAGTAGAAAATAAAGGCGAATGGAAAATGAAAATAAAAACAGATGGAGGATCCTTGAAATACATTATTTATAAAGGATCAGTTGCTATAAACGGTGTCTCTCTCACAGTCTCAAAGGCTACAAATAGCTATTTTGAAGTTTCTTTGATCCCATATACACTTAATTACACAAATTTAGGAGAATTATCAAAAGGAAGTTCGGTGAATATCGAGACCGATCTATTAGCTAAATACGCAGAAAATCTACATGCAAAGAAAAGAAAATCAAAATAAGGAAATTTTTAAGATAAATAAAAATTCTAAGATCGCGATCGTTGTTTCAGAATTCAATTCAGACATTACATATCCAATGAAAGATGGTGCAATTGAGGAACTTAAGGTCAGAGGTATTCAAGAAAAAAATATAAAGGTCTTTGATGTTCCTGGTGCTTTCGAGATCCCTTTTGTCTGTAAAAAAATTACTCGTTCAAAAAAATATGATGGCATCATTGCAATTGGCTGTGTAATACGTGGAGACACGGATCATTATGTATATATTGCAGGAGAATCATCTCGTGGAATTATGGAAGTGATGCTTGAAAATAATATTCCAATAGCAAATGCGATTTTAACTGTAAACAATCTCGAACAAGCCAAGATTCGTTCTGAAGGGGACACAAACAAAGGTATTGAAGCAGCAACTGCATTACTAAATATCCTTTCTCTTAAAATTTAAAACCCGCACACGATCATTTCTGATCATGTGCGGGTTTATCTGGGTTATTGCTTACACCCTGTGTGTGGCGGCTGCCTGCCTCCGGCGAATGGGATGAACCACCGGCGAAGAATAGGAGTCACTCCGTTTGGATCTCGGAAATACCGATCCCAAAGAGACCAGCTCCGCATTTTTGTTTCCGCAGGGAAACTTCATGAGTTTTGAGACCACCAATTTGCCATCCTCATAGTCCGCATGAAATCCAGGAAGGGGATGCAGGTTTTCAGCGATGAACCGCTGGTCATCTTCTTTGTGTTCGGCGCAGATCCTTGAGATCAGCGACTGAACAAAAAGAGGATGAAGTCCTTCAACCCTGATCCGAAGATCATGAGGAACGATCGTCCCGAAAGCCCTTGTAACATGGGAATTGATCAGCTCGAAGAGAGTTCCTGTGAACACCCGTAAGCGGATCTGATTGACCCTTTCAAGGCGTTCAAAAGTAAGACCTCGACTATTTTCCAAGATAGTCTTCACTGACACATGGTCCGAGTCTGCTGGATCGAGCACTGCAAGCGAAAATTCGAACGCCAAATTCTCACCTTTCATCACGACGCATTTCGGAGCTGATACTCCGAAGGTTGCGATCACTGCTGTTACTGGGCAACGAAACAATATGTTTTGATTCATACTTAACTTATTTTTTACTCACTGAAATTGCCTGTCCGTGTTTCGGACAATTTGTTTGGTATAAGCAACGTCAAAGAGCATTGACTGAGAATGATACCATAAATGACACATCGTGTCAATCTGTAAATAGCAATAGAATTAAGCCTTTTTAAGGGATCTAGGAAGGAAATAAGCCTGTCCTCCTACATATTTTACAGATTCAGCGGCAACAATAGAACCGATCTGAACAGCCTCTTTTATATCCTTATCGTTTATGATCCCATATATTAGACCAGCTCGAAAAGCATCTCCGGCACCTGTAGGATCAACAACTTTTTTTACTTTTTTTGCTTTGATCAGCTGGCTGCCATCTACTGTATGCAAAATACTTCCTCTCTCTCCCAGTGTCTCAATAAAATACTTAACCCCAAAAGAAAAAATATCCTTTTTTGGACGATCGAGTATCTTTTCGATCTGTCTTGTTTCAACTTCATTGGCTATGACCATATTTGAAAGAGAAATGGCTTTCTTGAAAGCTAAAAGATCCTTTCCAAAAGAAGTAAGAAGTTCTTGTCCTGGGTCAAAGATAGTAAAGATCTTTCCTTTGCCGATCTTGTTTATCTCTTTTAATTTATTTATTGTAGCTTTTGCACTTTGAGCTGAAACAATTGCGACCTTTATATCATCGAATTCCTTATCACTTATTAGTTCTTTTAAAGCTATCTTATCGTTATATTTCAGGAACGCATTTCCTTGAAATACTCCTATCTGTTCTTTGTTCTCATCTGTCATTACATAAAAAGTCGAAGTATAGCCATCTTTATCTGTATAGACACGAAGATTTATACCTAGATCCTCATAATATTTTCTGAATTCCGGATCAAAATCCTTACCGACAACAGAAGCTAAGATAGGTTCTTGACCAAACAGCGCAAGCCCATAAGAGATATTTCCAGCATTACCTCCAGGTGACTCCTTTTTTTCTGATGATGAGAATGAAAGATTTTGTGAACCTAATTTTCCATTTGAGATATTTATACGATCACGTATCGTTCCATTAAGGTCAAAAATAGTATCTATAACTATAGAACCACAAACCAAAATTTTTTTGTTATTTTTCTTTTCCAAAATATATGAACTTTCTATTTACACTATTTACAAAATTTAAATTGGAAATTAATTCGTGCCTTCTTCCCAGCTTTCCAAATATTTTTTTTGCTCAAGAGACAATCTATCGATCGATATCCCTAAAGCTTTAAGTTTTAGCCTTGCGATCCTCTGATCGATCTCTTCTGGAAGAACATAAACCTCTTTTTTCAACATCTTTGAATTTTTTACCAAGTGAAGAACTCCCAAAGCCTGATTCGCAAAACTCATATCCATTACAGAAGAAGGATGACCTTCAGCAGAAGCTAAATTAACAAGTCTTCCTTCAGCAATAACATATATTTTTTTTCCATCCTTTAATTCGCATTCTTCATTTGAAGGTCTTATATTTGAGATCTTTTTACTTAGTTTTTTAAGAGAGACAATATCTATCTCAACATCAAAATGACCCGAATTTGCAAGGATACATCCATCCTTCATTATTTTAAAATGTTCTTCTCTAAGTACATGTTTATTTCCAGTAACAGTACAGATAAAATCAGCTTTTTTTACAGCTGAATTCATGGACATTACTTCAAATCCATCCATATTTGCTTCCAATGCTTTCACTGGATCAATTTCTGTGACAACTACATGAGCTCCCATACCACGCGCACGAGAAGCTAATCCTTTTCCACACCATCCATATCCAGCAACTACAAATACTTGTCCCGCAAGCAATCTATTTGTAGCTCTGATGATCCCGTCAAGAGTTGATTGACCAGTACCATAACGATTATCAAACATATGTTTGGTCTTTGATCCATTTACGGCAATGACAGGGAAAAGAAGTCTTCCTGAACTTGCTAATGATCGAAGACGAATGACCCCTGTTGTTGTTTCTTCTGTACTTCCAATGATCTTGGAAATTTGATCCAATCTATTTTTATGAAGTTCAGAGACAAGATCAGCTCCATCATCCATCACTATTTGAGGGTCCTGATCCAATACTGTATTTATATGTTTGAAATAAGTTTGATTATCTTCACCTTTTATTGCAAAAACATTTATTCCAAAATCATTTGACAAAGAAGCAGCAACATCATCTTGTGTAGAAAGAGGATTAGAAGCACAAAGATAGACATTAGCACCACCTTCCTTCAAGGTGATCACAAGATTAGCTGTCTCAGCGGTCACATGCAGACATGCAGATATGTTAATACCTTTTAAAGGTTGACCTTTTCTAAATTCATCTTTAATGGTCCTAAGCACAGGCATATCCTTTTCAGCCCATTCAATTTTTTTCTTTCCATCTTTTGCAAGGGAAATATCTTTTACGTCGTATTTCATATTTTTAGGATTATAACAC
>CAZKTY010000012.1:15310-19331 GCA_964555825.1 uncultured Candidatus Saccharibacteria bacterium | reverse complement strand
CGTATTTCATATTTTTAGGATTATAACACAACAATACTTTTCATTGATCTTTACCCATTTTTCATTCAGGATTTTTGAATTCTAGAATTTTGATCTATACTGAGAACTTAAATATTAGACAATAATCAACAATAAATATGCTAGGAAATTTCATAATGAAAAAAATGCTAGAAGCCAAGCTTAAAGACCTTCCGAAGGAACAAAGGGACAAAATAATGAACGTGATCGAGAAAAATCCCGACCTATTGAAATCAATAGCTGAGGAAGCTATGGCTAAAACTAAACAAGGAAAATCACAAATGGATGCTATCACAGAAGTTATACAGTCTAGGGAAGCTGAAGTAAAAAAAGCTTTTGGGGATAATTAAGTAAAGACATTCTCTCTGTAATAGTATTGACTTTTTTCTACTAAATTATGCTAAAATTAGGCTCGGTTTTGATAGAGTTTTTTTGCTCTTAATAGATTAAATTTAATTAAGTATGTGCGCTTTGTTTCTGAACGAACATCGGTGCGGATGCGGAAAACTCCTATTGAAAGGTGTCTTCTTCGATGGAACTCTAGAAATAAAATGCAAAAAATGTGGAACGATAAATAAGATCGGCAGTATAAAATTAGTAGATGATAAAGATCATTATTTGTTAGTGATCAACGAAAAAAGTATTGTCGTTAATGTAAGCGATTCAGCTTGCGACACTCTAGGTTATCCTCGAGAGGAACTTATAGGAAAACATTTCACAAAGATCAATCCATTCATTTCAGAAGAAATATGCAAAAAAATATTTGGTCCAGAAACAGCCTTGACCGAAGAAAATTATTTTCAGATCGATACAGTTCACCAATTAAAATCAGGAAAGAAAATTTCTATAATTGCATCTTTGAAATTATACAAACTGAACAATAAGGAAAGATTTGTTCTACTATCTGCAAAGATCAAAACTAAGACCAGTGAACTCAAAATAGAAAAGGGTATATACAAATTTTTTTACAACAAATGCGATTTTTATTTTGACTTGGATAAGAATGGTATAGGAGAATACGAATCACCCTCAGCAAAAAAACTTTTTGGGTTTTCTGTTGAGAGAAATATAGGAAAAAGTTACTTTGATTTTTTGCCAACAAATGAAAGAATAAAATTTCAAAAGACTTTCAAATATTTTTCTGAGAATGAAACACCTTTTAGGATCGAGGACGCTGTTAACATTGATCCAAATGGTAATACTATTCACAGCGAACTATATTTCACTCCAAAATTCGATGATCTGGGAAAATTCTTAGGTTATAGAGTGCTTGGCATGAAAAATAATAAATCCTTGAATTGAGGATAACCTACTTTGTTGGCATATAAAATATGTACTATAATTAGTTTATAAAAAATTCTAGAGGCTCATGAAGCCCGTAACCTTTTTGGTTCGGGTTTTTTATTTAATCTACATTAATAAAAAATTCATGCTCTCAAATTTTTACAAAAAAAATTTTATCGGACTGAGCTTCTCTTTATTTTTTTTAGCAGTTCTTTTTGTGCCAAACTTTGCAGCTGCTGCAACTAAAACATGGGTACCAACTGCAGGTGGAGCTTGGACAACTGCAGGCAATTGGAGTCCGAGCGGAGCTCCTGCAACAAATGATGATGTGATCATCAATAGCGACCAGAGTGCAAATATTACTGCAGTGCCAACGATAACTTTAAACAGTTTGACAGTTAATGGTAATTCTCTTCTTGCAGCTGGAACTTCAGGCAATACATTAACGATCACAACAACACTTAGTGTTGCTAATGGTAAAACTTTAACTCTAGGTGCAAGTGGAAATAGAGTTGTATTTACATTAAATGGTACAGGAACAATAAATGGAAACTTAGCTTTTGATGCTGGAACTACTGTACGAAATTTTACGGTCAACGGAACACTTATTGTAAATCCAACAGGACGTGTTTATGATCCAAATCTTTCTGCTGGTAGTGTTTTCATTTTAAATAGTGGAGCTACGTTGAAAACGGGAAACACTGGAGGTATCTCAACGATCACAACTGCCAGTACAACAGTAGCAATAAATTTTGGAGGGAGTTATACCTATTCGACTGGAGCAAATTATGAATATATTGGAAACACAAACCAAGCTGCAGGCAATGGCCTACCTGCCACTGTAAATAATCTTACTATCAATAATACTGGAGCAGGAGGTAGTAACACGATCACTTTAAATGGAGCAAAGGTCATCAATGGAAATCTAACTATAACAACAGGAACGCTTGCAACAGTAAATAACGCACTTACTTTTAATGGTAATTTTACTAACAGTGGAACATTAACAGCGGGTAGTTCCCCAATAACGATCGGAGGTACAGCGACTCAAAGTATTGCAGGCTTTACAACGACAGGAGCTGTCTCTATGACAAAAACTGGTGGGACAGCAACTTTGACAGGCAATGTTAATGGTGGAGCATTGACCATAAATGGAACGGGTGGAACATTAAATCTTGGGGCAGGATTAACTCATGTATTTACAGGAACATGGACTAGAACTAACGGAACTCTTAATGGTGGTTCAAGTACATTAAAATTGGGTAGTGGTTTTAGTGGCACAGGTGGAACATTCACAGCAAGTACAGGCACTGTAGAATGGAATGCAGCAGGTCCTCAATCTATTGCAGCAGTAACATATAACAATCTTACACTTTCAGGCTCTGGCGCAAAGACGACAACAGGTGCAACTGTTAATGGAATTCTTTCTATGGAAGGAACAGCTACAACAGCAGGAACCGTAGCAACATATGGAGCTGCAGCAACTCTACAATATAAAGGTACAGGAGCTCAGACAACAGGAATAGAATTTCCAGCAACTTGGAGTGGTACTGGTGGAATAAAAATAGAAAATGCGAATGGTGTTACTTTGGGTGCAGCAAAAAATATTGGGGCACAATCACTCACAATAGGTGCAGTTATACCAAACAGCATATTTGATACTGATAGTTTTCAATTAACTGGTACTGGTACACTTAATTTAACCTCAGGTACTTTTAGGATCGGAGGTACATCATCTGCCACAACTTTTCCTGCTTTTGCTGCTACTAATATTACAGCAGGTACAACAGTAGAATATTATTCTGGACTAACACAAACCGTTTCTAGTACACCTTCTTATAGTAATTTGCTTTTGACTGGAGCAGGTCAAAAAAATGCAAGTGGAGCGATCAACGTTGGAGGTAATTTAACCAATTCAACGACTTTTGATCTTGCTGGAAATACTTTAACAGTTACAGGATCAACTACTAACACAGGAGGAACCCTTCGTTTTTCTGGAGCAACCAATGGATTAGCTATCTCTTCAGGTACTGTTGAATACTATGGTTCATCTCAAACTGTTGCTTCAGGAACATATAGTGGTCTAAAGATCAATCAATCCAACGGTTCTGCAACTCTCGGAGGAGCTACGACAGTTGGCGGAATTCTCACACTGACAGCGGGTAATGTAACTACAGGAGCAAATGATATATATATAAATTCAACAGGTAGTGTCTCTAGAACTAGTGGTCAGATCATAGGTAATTTAAGAAAATACATAACTACTGGCGCAACCAGTAAAACTTTTGAGGTTGGAGATCCTTCTAATTATGTACCTGTTGATGTGACATTTGGAAATGTTACTGCTGCTGGTGATCTGACGATGAAGACAACTACAGGAGATCATCCAAATATTGGTAGCTCAAATATTGATTCTACAAAAAGTGTCAATAGATATTGGACAGCTACAAATTCAATTTCTTTGCCAATTTCTTTTACGAATTATAATGCAACTTTCAATTTTATTAATTCTGGAGATATGGATGTTGGAGCAAGTACTTCTAATTTTATTATTGGTAAATATTCTGGCTCTTCGTGGTCTTATCCAACAGTAGGATCAAAATTAACAAACAGCACTCAAGCAACAGGATTAACTAGTTTTAGCGATTTCCAACTTGGAGAAAGAAGCAACCCAGTACCGACGACCACAAGCATCTCTCCAACATCAAAGAATGTAGGA
>CAZKTY010000012.1:0-15210 GCA_964555825.1 uncultured Candidatus Saccharibacteria bacterium | reverse complement strand
TGCACAGTTCACACTGACAGTTAATGGAACGAATTTCGTCTCGGGTTCAACTGTTAACTTCAATGGTTCAGCTCGTACAACAACATTCGTGAACAGTGGACAGGTCACAGCTGTCATTCCTGCCTCTGATCTTTTGGTGGCAACATCAACAGCACAGATCACGGTCACCAATGCAGCTCCAGGAGGAGGCACAAGTAATGCTCAGACATTTAGTATAAGCAACCCAGTACCGACGACCACAAGCATCTCTCCAACATCAAAGAATGTAGGAGATGCACAGTTCACACTGACAGTTAATGGAACGAATTTCGTCTCGGGTTCAACTGTTCAAGTCAACGGAAGTGATAGAACAACTATATATGCATCTTCAACCGAATTGACTGCAACGATCCTTTCCTCTGACCTATTATCATCTAGTACCTTAGCCATTACAGTCTCTAATTCATCACCTGGAGGTGGAGTAAGTAATTCTCAATATCTATATGTTAGTCCAGCAGCGATAGTTCCAACAAAATTTATCATCACTAATGCAACGAATGGAACAATTGACCTAGCAAGTCTGGTGACAATTCAAGCACAAGACAACTCAGGAGAATTAGCTGACACCTATGGACAAGATGTAACTCTTCTTACTTCAGGATCCGCTAGCGGAGGAGGCTTAATAAATATCATTAATGGTATTGGAACAACAACAGTCTCAGACACAGTCGCTGAAAATGTTCACTTATCACTGCAAGATTCTGCAGGAACAGGATTAAACGTCTCATCTACAAAAGATATTTCTTTTGGACCAGGAGAAACAGAAGATCTTTCAATTACTACAGGCAGTACAACGGAAATAGTAGCAGGGAATCGCTTACCAATTGCAATAACTCGTCAGGACCGCTTAGGTAATTTAGTCACAAACGGAAGTGAGACATTTTACCTTTACAGCAATTCATTGAGTCCAGCTAATAAATTTTACGATGCGTCAAATGGTGGCAACATAGTTACAACTATTTTGATCCCTAATAATTCTTCTTCAGCAACCGTTTGGTATTATGATGAAAAAGTTGGGAATCCACAGATCACAGCGTCAGATAATTCAAGTTCACCTGATGGTGCAACAGGAATCAATGATGCTTCAGTAAATATCACCGTTGATAGTGCTCCAGCAGCCACTCTTCTTATCAATAATCCAGGAGATCTAATAGCTGGCCAAAGACTAAATTACGAGCTAAGCAGGCAAGACCAATTTGGTAACCCATCTAACAATGGAGCACTGACTGTTTATCTTTACGACACATCTGCTTCATCTTCAACAGTCTTTTATGACGCTAGTTCTGGAGGAAATATAATAAACTCATTAACAATGTCCTCTGGCACAGCAACCAGTAGTTTCTGGCTTTATGGCGAACACTCAGGTAATTTAAGTGTAACAGCGTCAGATAATTCAAGTTCACCTGATGGTGCAACAGGGATCAATGATTCATCCGTTAATCTATCTATAGATCCTGGACCAACCGCAGTACTTTCTCTAAATAATCCAGGAGATATGACAGTTGGAACGAGACTAGGCTATACAGTTTCTCGCTATGATGCTTTCAACAACTCGGTTAACTCTGGAGATCTAAACGTTTATCTCTATAACAATGCGTCTGGTACCACCACAGTTTTCTATGATTCAGCAACTGTGGGAAATTTGATAAGTTCTATAACTATCTCAAACGGCTCTCAGTCTAATAATTTCTGGTTATACTCTGGAGATACAGGTAACTACACGATCACAGCGTCAGATAATTCAAGTTCACCTGATGGTTCAACAGGGATCAATGATGGAACAGATATTGTTGAAGTAACAGCTGTACCGATTGTTGCTACACGTTTTGTTATAAGTGACCCAACACCAACAACAGTAGGAACAACTACAACAATAACTATTCAGGCTAAAGACACAGCAGGAAATATAGATGCAAGCTATAACAATGCCGTCACCTTGCACACAAGTGGAAATGCAACACCAGGAGGGATTGTAAATATCGTCAATGGCATTGGAACAATAAACATTCTCGATACAAAAGCTGAAAATGTTTCCTTAACACTTGAAGACACTTCTTCAACAAACCTAGATGTTACTTCCTCAAAAATAGTGACATTTCTACCTGGACCCACAGCAAAATTCTCTATATCTGGAGCAAATAACTCTTCTGCTGGAGATAGAATTGATTACACCATCAGTCGTCAAGATCAATATGGAAACCAGATCTCAACAGGAGTTGATACTGTCTATCTTTACAGCAATGCCCCTTCTGGAACAGCAGACTTCTATGATTCATCAACAGGAGGATCACAAATACTCTCAACCTCTATCACAAACGGATCACCTTCTACAGATATCTGGTTTGCAGGCATTAGAGCAGGAAATTGGATGATAGATACGTCTGACAATTCTAGTAATCCAGATGGTGGTCTTGGAATAATTGACGCAACCTCAACTATAAATATTATTCCAGCATCTACGGCCCGTCTTGTCCTTGATGATCCAGGTGATATGTTCAACGGAACAAGACTCGGTTACATTGGAACACGCTATGATGCTTATAATAATCTAGTAACTGCAGGTTCATCCAATTATTACCTCTACTCGAATTCAAACGGAACTTCAACAGCTTTCTATTCTGCAGCAACAGGAGGATCACCTATAACAACCTTAAATTTTGCCAACGGACAATCAACAGCAAATTTCTGGTATTACGAAAATAATAATGGGATCTGGACTGTATATCTTTCAGATAATTCCAATCACCCAGACGGATCTACAGGAATTGTCGATGGAGAAGATTCTGTTGCAGTCTCAGCAATACCGATCGCTGCCACAAAATTTATTATTGTTGTAGCAAATAATAGTTCTCTTGTAGGAACTCCTGTAGCAGTCACAGTAAGAGCTGTCGATAACAGTAATAATATTGACTCCACATATCAAAATAATGTTACTCTCCGTGCCTCTGGTTCTGCTACTGGTGATGGGATCATAAATATTACGAATGGAGTTGGACAAACTTTGATCAATGATCAAAGCGAAGAGATCACCAATCTTACTTTGCAAGATACTAACAGCACTGGTCTAGATATTTCTTCCAGTCAGACCATCAATTTTATTGGCACCCTAGCGATCCTATCTGGAGGAGGAGGTAGTGGAGGATCTTTTACTCCAAAGGTCTCTTTTACCGGAAAAGCTTTCCCTAATGCGAACGTAGAAGTGGTAGCAATTCAAAATGGACAAATACCTGTAGGAAATACTTCAATAGGATCAACAAGTGGAAATTTCAACATCGGTTATACAGGTGTATTGCCATCCACAGCAAATTCTTTTGCCCTAGTTGTTTACGATAAAAATAAAAACGTCTCCCAAACAAAGGTGTTCAAACTTGGAACTAATGCCCAATTGACCAGTTCTATCCTTCTCTCACCAACAGTCAGTCTCAAACAACAAGCTGTAACCAAAGGAACATTTATGGGAATAACAGGTTCGGCAATGCCAAAATATAAGATCGAATTAATAGTAGATGGAGTCAAAGCACCTGAAACTGCAACATCCCTTAATGATGGAAGTTATGATCTGAACTTCAACACTTATCGTCTCGATCTAGGTAGACATACACTAAAGGTCAGACAAGTAGACAGTCAAGGCAACGCTTCTGATTACTCAATCGAAAAAAATTTCCTAGTAACAAGATCATTTGTTCCGAAAGCAGACCTAAATGGTGACGGAAAAGTTGATATTGCTGATTGGGGAATATTCATGGCCAGATATCGTTCTGCAGATCCAAAGAGCCGTCAAAGTCTTGATCTTAACAATGATGGAAAAGTCGATTCAAAAGATCTAAGTCAGTTTCTAGATGCTTTAGGTAATCACTAATTATTTATTATTAATATTATCAATTAAAAACAAAACATGTCTTCAATCAAAAAAATCAAATTCAGTTTTATCGTCCTTGCATTAGGCCTTTTAGTATCTCTACCTGTAAAAGCTGCCACTCTAGAATTAGCTCTAGAAAAAAATATTACTTCAGTAAAAGATGATGTTGTAGTGCTTGTAACTATAAACAGTGAAGGTCAAGATGTTAATACAGCTCAAGCCACAATTACTTTTCCAACTAATTTACTTCAAGCGACAAAAGTAGACCAAACAAACTCCGTCTTTTCTTTTTGGCTGCAAGAACCAACCTTTGACAACGATAAAGGAACAATAACCTTTGCAGGAGGCTCAACTAGTGGTTTTACAGGACCTGGACTAAAGGTAGTAAGCTTAGCTTTTCATGTTAAAGGAAGTGGTACCGGTCGTTTAGAGGTCACTGATGGAGCAATCACAGCAAGCGATGGAACTGGTAGCAATGTCTACACTACATCCAAAGGCTTAGATATAAATATCCCATCTACAGCCGACTTTCAAGCAGTAACACTAGAGAGAGCACAGCAAGCAGCGACAATAGCTAAACAATTGCCTTCAGTAATAGGTCTTAATGTTCCATTCTATCCAGACCCTACAAAATGGAATAACCGTTCAGCGAGTTTTCAAGCCACATGGAACATAACTTCAGATGTAATTAAAGAAGGAATTGCTTTGAACAACAAAGCCAATTTCACTCCAGATGCAAGTGCACAAGCAATGTCTGGAAGCGAGATATTTCCGGCTTTAACTGACGGAATTTGGTATTTGCATCTACGTTCACAAAATAACATAGGATGGAGTCCAACTCTTCATTATCGTATAGCTGTTGATACAACTCCTCCAAATACTTTCAAAATAACCAGCAATGATGGTTTCAAAACAGAAAACCCAAGTCCAACTATCAATTTTGCTAGCAGTGATCTTGTTTCTGGTATAGATAGTTATAGTGTTCGACTGGACGGAGTATTGGCTACCACAACAAACTTGACCAGTTATAGTTTCCAACCTATTTTACCTGGAACTCATCAACTCACTGTTATTGCCACAGACAAAGCAGGGAACTCAACTTCTCAAACTTCAACATTAGAGATCACACCTATAGCTTCTCCTTCAATAACATATGTCAACAATCGAGTTGTCGTTGACGAAGGAGAAATTATTGCAGGAGGAATATCTGCTGAAGGTGTTGAAGTTGTCGTACAGATCCAGAATGCACAAAAACAGATAGTATTTGAGCAAGTGGTTCCTCTTGATGGTAAGGACAACTGGAATATCACTATCTCAAAAGCTCTTACAGCAGGTGATTATCATTTGATCGTGACAGCAAGAGATAAGAAAATGGCTTCAAGTTTTCCAGTTTCTTCCGACACTATAAAAGTTGAACAAAGACCTGTGTTAGTTTTAGGAAGTTTTGAGGTCTCTCAGACATGGTTTTTCGTCGGATTAATAATTATTCTACTTGGAAGCTTTAGTGCAGGCTGGTTTGCTTATCGTAATTGGAGAGGACAACTAGGAAGAAGAGTTGCAATAGCACAAAGAGATGTTGTGAACACAATCGAGAATCTAAAAAAAGATCTTGATAACCTGATCAAAGATTACGAGGATGGTAATGTAAGTAAAAGTGATATTACTAAAATGGAATACACACTGAAGAAAATGAGAGCCAGTTTAGAATCATCGAGTCATTACGTTATTGACAACATAAGAGAGATAGATAATTAAGTTTACCTATGTCAAAAACTAGTCCAAAAAATAAGGAGAGAAAACAAAAGACCAAAGATAAAGGCCAAACTGAATACTTAGTTACAGGCAAAGAGATAAGAAAACTAACAGAAAAGTGTATGAACAAGCTGGAAACTATGCTTGTGATCTTAGATCCAAGAGGAAGGATCATTATGCTCAATAAGCAGGGATACAAGATCCTTGGATACAAAGAAGGTGAACTTCTTGGCAAATATTGGTTCAACACATGTCTCCCAGAGGATGAGAGAACAAAAGTTGAAAAAGTATTCAAAAAAATACTACATGGAAAGATAAAACAATTGAAACATTATGAAAATCTGATAATCACAAAAAAAGGCAATACAAAACAAATAGAGTGGTTCAACTCTCTCTTAAAAAACAATAAAAGAGAGATAGTTGGTGTGTTAAGCTCAGGAAAAGATATATCTCTTGACAAAGAGCAGATAGAAAAAGAAAGAAATGCTGAATTGATCAGAAACGCAAACAGCATAATGTTAAGGTGGAAAAAAGATAAAAAGATCGAATTCATAAATGATTTTGGTTTAAAGACTTTTGGATATAAAGAAAGTGAGTTGATCGGTAAAAATGTTTCTATTCTCGTTCCTAAAACTGAAAGCAGTGGGAAAGATCTAACCTCTCTAATAAAAGGCATCACAAAATACCCAGAAAAATATCTTACAAATGAAAATGAGAATATAAAAAAAGACGGAAGTAGATTCTGGGTAACTTGGACGAATAGAGCAATAAAAGACAAAAATGGTGACTTAGCTGCAATAATTGCAATAGGGAACGACATAACAAAACTTAAAGAGGCAGAAAAAAGGATAAAGAGTCTTGCCTTCATAATCGAGAATACATTAGAAGGTCATGCCCTAATGACCTTGGGAAAGACCAACAAGTTAACGTACGTAAATAAAGCTTGGGAAAAAATAACAGGCTATAAGAGTAATGAAGTTGTAAATAAAAAAGAGCCACTCATGATCGAGGCCGTAAGAAATAATCCAAAACAAAAAAAAGTTTTGATGGATGCCATTCAATCAGGTAAGACATTCCAGGACGAAATGCAATGGACAACTAGATCTGGAAAAAAAATATTAGTTGATCTTTTGTGTATGCCCCTGAAAGACAACAATAAGATCACATATTGGTTCAATACCATAAGAGATATAACTTCTCAGGAAAAATCTCAAGAGCAGTTAAAAGAAGATGAGGAACTCTTTAAAAATATCTTCGAATATTCTGCAATTGGGATATCTTTGGTCTCTCTAAGTGGTCATTGGCTAAAGGTCAATAATGCCCTTTGCAAAATAACAGGCTATTCAAGGAAAGAACTTCTAAGTAGCAGATTCACAGATATTACACATCCTGACGATGTCGCAATTAGTAACAAAACCTTAAAAAAGCTTATATCAGGTGAAATTGGCCATGCTAAATTCATAAAAAGATACATAAATAAAAAAAATAATGTCATTTGGGTAAGCTTGAATATCTCACTAATAAAAAATCCAACAAAAGGATCTTCTTATTTGATCGTCCATACCGAGGATATCACTGAAAATATAAAAAAAGAGAATGATATCCAGGAAAGTGAATATTTCTTTAAAGAATCTCAAAAAGCTGCTTTCGTTGGTTCGTATAAGACTGATTTTGTTAAAGGTAGTTGGGAATCATCTGAGGTTCTTGACTCAATTTTTTGTATTAACAAAAGTTTCAAAAGAACTGTGGATAACTGGCGCCTCCTCATACACCCAGACGACAGAGAAATGATGACAAAATATCTGAAGGAAGAGGTCATAGGAAAACAAATACCTTTTAACAAAGAATATAGGATAATTTGCAAGGCACACAATAAGATCAAATGGGTAAATGGAACAGGAGAAGTAACTTTCGACAAAAAAGGTAACATTCTTACAATGATAGGTACTATTCAAGACATCACTGAACGCAAAAGAAGTGAAGATATCATCAAACAAGGAGAGGAAAAATATCGAAGATTATTTGAAACCTCAACTGATTCAATTCTTATATTAGAAACTAGTGGAAAGATAGTCGATTTAAATCCTTTTGTTCAGAACTTATACGAATATCCACAAAAAGAATTGATCGGGGAAAAAATATTTGAGATAAGATCATTCAAAAATTTTATAGAGAGCAAAGAAAAATTCACAGAACTTCTTGAAAAAGGTTACGTCAGATATGAGGATATAGCGATACAAACAAGATCTGGAAAAACAAAATATGTTGAATTTATATTTAACACCTACTTGGTCGGGACTAAAAAAGTGATCCAATGTAACTTTAGAGATGTCACAGAAAAAGTTACGAAGGAAAAGGAATTAGATCAAGCGAAGAATGATTTTATGTCTCTTACCTCTCATCAATTACGCACGCCATTGTCTGCAACTAAGTGGGTATTGGAAGCATTATTAGATGATAAGAATTACACGCCAAAACAACAAGAAAAATTAAACGATCTTGTTATTTCGAATGAAAGACTTATAAATCTCGTAAATCGACTTTTAAAGGTCACTCGTATTGAATCTGGTAGGATAGTAGCAAACAAAAAACCCACAGATCTTAAAAAGCTGACAAACGATCTGATCGATGAAGTCAAAACTTTAGCCGACCAAAAAAGAAAAGTTATTAGAATAAATGCTTCTCAAGATCTAAGAAATATTCCTTGTGACCCAGTACTAATTCACGAAGCTTTGGAAAATCTGCTAACTAATGCGATCGATTATTCTACTGAAGATTCTAGATATATAGATGTTACAATTACTGAAAGAAATAAAGATTATCTGATCTCTGTACACAATGAAGGATTTATCAATCTTTCATTAAGAAATAAGATAAATCAATTTGACAAGTTCACGAGAGGAGAGCATTCATCAGAATTACAGCCATCAGGAAGCGGTCTTGGGTTGTACATTGCAAAGAAAGTGGTCGAGACTAATGGTGGAATCTTTTGGTTTGAATCAGATATCAAATCTGGTACTACATTTTATTTCACGATAGGAAAAAGTATAATTAAGAAGAATAATATTAATAAAAAATAATAAACATATATGAACACAATAAACAAAAAGATCCTACTTCTTGTTGTCGAGGATGAAAAGATCCTAGCAAAAACAATGGAAGAAAAACTCCTTTCGGAAGGATTCCAAGTTATTAAAGCCTATGACGGTGTCGAAGGTCTCCACCTAGCAACAGCTGAACATCCAGATCTGATATTGCTCGATCTATTATTGCCAAAAATGGATGGAATGAGCATGCTAAAAATGCTGAGAAATGACACATGGGGGAAAAACGTTCCTGTTATTATCTTGACCAATCTTCCAAGCTCAAATGGTGAGATACTTCAGGATATTTTAGAATTAGAACCAACTTATTACTTTGAGAAAGTTGATAAGAACATGGAAGAGATCGTCGAAAAGATCAAGGACAGATTAAATATTAATAATTAATCTACAAATGTTATGAAAATACTTATTGTTGAAGATGAAGAAATTCTGATCAAAGTACTTCAAGAAAAATTTGAAGCACAGAAATTTAAAGTTTCCACAGCTCAAGAGGGTAATCTTGTTCTACCATTAGCTAGAAAATTTAAGCCTGACATAATACTACTTGATATCCTTTTACCTAAGGTCAATGGTTTAGACATACTCTCAGATCTAAAAGCGGACGAGGATCTACGTAATATTCCTGTAATTATGATCTCAAATATTGATGAGGATCATAAACTCAGACAAGCTCTTAGTTTAGGAGCTGTAGATTACATGATCAAAAGTCAGCATCCAATAAATGAAGTCGTTGAAATGGTCAACAAATACGTACTAAAAGCCAAATAAACTTTAGGATAAAGCTTATTTTTGTTCATTATATATAGTCATATGAAGACTTTAGATCTTTGATCTTGCTTTTATCTAGATCCATTCATTACCTAGTAAATTACAATTATTTTGCTATATTACAAGAGTCTCATTTTCGTTAAGAATTTAACCCTAAACAAAAAGTCATGAACTTATCCATAGGAATAGTAGGACTCCCAAATGTTGGTAAATCAACACTATTTAATGCCCTAACAAAGAAATCTGTGCCAGCTGATAATTATCCTTTTTGTACAATAGATCCATCAGTTGGGATCGTTCCTGTCCCAGATGAAAGACTTTGGAAACTTTCCAAACTAAGTATTTCAAAAAAAACGATCCCAGCTGTTATTGAGTTTGTCGATATCGCAGGTCTTGTAAAAGGAGCTAGCGAAGGAGAAGGACTTGGAAATAAATTTCTATCGAATATTAAAGAAGTCAATTCTATTGCTGAAGTTGTAAGAATATTTGAAGATGGAGATATCCTTCATGTATCAGGAAAAATTGATCCAATAAATGATATCGGGGTAATTAACCTTGAACTGATCCTAAGTGATCTTCAGACGGTACAAAAAAGACTAGGTACTGTCGAAAAAGATGTAAAAAAAGGTGATAAGACTGCTATCAGAGAAAAAGAGATACTTCAAAAAATTGAAAAAACTTTACTGGAAGAAAAACTCGCACAATTCTCTGGGCTTGATGAAAAAGAAATAGAGATAGTCAAAGGTCTTTCTCTTTTGACGATAAAACCGATAATGTACGTTCTGAACAAGAAGGCAGGGGCAAAAAATCTTGATGAGTTGAAAGATGAGAGATGGACAAAACTTATTGAATTCATAAAAAATTCTGGATCAATGTACGTGATCGTTGATGCAGGACTTGAGAATGAATTGAAAGAAATGGAAGGAGAAGAAAAAGAGATGTTTAGAAAAGAACTTGGAGGTGCAGATGATGGTATAAACGATCTGATCAAAAAAGCCTATGAATTACTAGGTCTGATCACATATTTTACAACTGGAGAGGACGAAAGCAGGGCATGGACCATAGAAAAAGGATGGAATGCCCCAATGGCAGGAACAGCTATCCATACAGATTTTAAAGATAAATTCATACGAGCTGAAGTAATAGAATGGGACAAACTTCTTGAGTCAGGAGGATACGGAGGTGCAAGAGAAAAAGGTTTTGTTCGAACAGAAGGAAAAGAATATATCGTAAAGGATGGAGATGTGATCGAATTTAGGATCTGAAAATAAAAGATCTTAAGTTCTAAAATTTTTAGGAATAAGTGATCACATCCTTGTATTGACGTTACTATTGACATTCTGTATTTTCAGAGTAATGTTTTTTTCAGAATGAACATGCCATCAAATACAGAACCTCACCTTCCAAAAACTCAAAGAAGGAAAACTTTTTTCGAAAAAGTAAAAAACCTGATCGACAAGGGGACAGACCCTCTCGTCGCAGCAAGACTTTTTATCGACATCATCGACAAAATGATCATCGATCTTTTGGGAATGCGTCACAAGATCGTCACTGAAATTGTGGCTCCTCACAAAGAAGAAATGGGTTTGCCAGCTCATGATGAGCAGAGGGAAGAGGATGTACTTGCAAAGATCGAAAAACGTTCAAGATATTCAAAATTCCCAGTTGGAGAAGCTGTTCGTATATACAGAGTTGTCATCGACACTTCTACTGAGTCGCAAATACGCACTGGTCACCACAAAGTACCAGTCCCTTTAGCCGCTCAGACAGCTCGTTAAAACAACTTCGCCATCAAAAGTGGCGAAGTATTTTTTTGCTCAATTATTTTATATAATGGTCTTCTTAGAAGTTAACCAAAGAAACATGCCTCCAACGCAAACACAAAACAACTCAAGAGTTCTTAGATGGTCGCTTATTATTGCTATAGTTATTTTGCTTAACCTCTTCTACAATTACACATTGTCCTTGGTATTTTCAGCTCCAGAGTACAATAACTTCTGTTCCTCACAACAAGTAAACACCAATCCTCAAACACAAAATGAATGTACCTCAAGTGGGGGATCTTGGACCTCTTATCCAAAACCTTCAACACCAGATCAAGCTTCTGGTTTTTGCGACACCAGCTACACATGCCGCAAGAATTTTGATGATTCACAAAAGGCTTATGATAAAAATGTTTTTATTTCGCTTATAGCACTTGGAGTGATCACATTCGCAGCAGCTTTGATCTTCAGAAGTTCTGAGGTCTTATCAGTTGCTTTGTCACTTGGCTCTGTACTTGACCTTGTCATTGCTTCAATAAGATATTGGGGCAATGCAAATAGTTTACTTAAAGTTCTAATTTTGGGAGTAGCTCTTGCTGTTCTGATCTACCTTGCTATAAAGAAATTCGGAAACAAGATCCAACAATAGATGAAAAAATACGACCCTAAAAAAATAGAATCCAAATGGCAGAAACAATGGCTATCAAAAAAGATCTTTTTCGCCAAGGATAATGCTAAAAGTGAGAAGAAATTTGTTTTAGTTGAATTTCCTTTTCCTTCTGGATCAAGTCTTCACATGGGACATCTACGACCTTACACAGCAGGCGATATCGTATCCAAATATCACAAAATGAACGGCAAAAATGTGGTCTATCCTATTGGATGGGATGCATTTGGTCTTCCTGCTGAGAATTATGCTATTAAAAACAAAGTTCACCCCGAGGTATCTACAAAAAAAAATATATCTAACGCCAAAAAACAATTATTAGATTGGGGAATTGGATTTGACTGGTCAAGAGAAATAAACACAACGGATCCAAAATACTACAAATGGACACAGAAACTTTTCTTGGAATTCCTTAAAGCGGGTCTTGCCTATGAATCAACAGGATTGATCAATTGGTGTCCAAAAGATAAGACAGGTCTAGCAAATGAAGAAGTAATTGATGGAAAATGTGAGAGATGTGGAACAGAAGTTGAAAAAAAAGAGCTTCGTCAATGGTACCTAAAGATCACAGCTTATGCTGAAAAACTTTTGGAAGGATTAAAAACTCTCCCAGAATGGCCTGAAGCTATCAAACTTCAACAAGAAAATTGGATAGGAAAAAGTGAAGGAGCAGAGGTAGATTTTAAGATAAAAGATTCTGATTCAAAGATAAAGATCTTTACAACTCGCCCAGATACTATCTTTGGAGCTACCTATTTAGTTCTTGCCCCAGAACATCCTTTGATATCTGAACTAAATATAGAAAATAAAAAAGATGTTCAAAAATACATAGATAAAGCAAAAGGTAAAAAAGATATCGACAGGACTGCCGAAGGAAAGGAAAAAACAGGAGTTGAACTCAAAGGAATAAAAGCAATAAATCCTGCAAATAATAAAGAAATTCCTATTTGGATCGCAGATTATGTTCTCGCAAGCTATGGAACTGGTTCAATAATGGCAGTACCAGCTCACGATGAGCGTGACTTTGCTTTTGCAAAAAAATTCGATCTTCCGATCGAAAGGGTCATAGAACCGAAATTTATTGCAACAAATGGAGAATCCTTAATAAAAAAAGATCTTGAATTCGTTAAAAGGGAAGCTGTGTGTGTGGTCGTGAGAGATCCATCAAATAGTAAATATCTATGTATAAGCTGGAAAAATGCACACATGAATGGATTAGTTACTGGTGGCATAGAGAAAGGTGAAGATCCTGTAGATGCGGCAATGCGAGAAGTTCATGAAGAAACTGGGTATAAAAATCTAAAACTAATAAAAAAGTCAGATTTTGCTATCCACAGTCTCTTCTACCATAGAATAAAAAAACAAAATCGATGGGCTAGATTCCAATATGTTTTTCTTGAACTAATTAATAATGAAAAAGACATTGTTAAACCAGAAGAAGAAGCTTTGCATGAGGTAGTGTGGAAAAAACCTGAAGAATTCAATAATTTTTTCTCTGTCGTGGAGGGAGAATTTATTTCGAATCTTATAAAAGATGAAAATTATATTTTTACTGGTACAGGAGTATTAAATAATTCAGGAAAATTTGATGGACTTGATTCAGAAGATTCAAAGAAAAAAATCACTGAATCTGTTGGAGGAAAAATGGTAACAAAATATAAGTTGCGTGATTGGGTATTTTCACGTCAAAGATACTGGGGAGAACCAATTCCTGTGGTCCATTGTGAAAAATGTGGAGTGGTTCCAGTACCTGATAAGGATCTACCTGTCTTACTTCCTAAAGTAAAGAACTATGAACCAACTGGCACAGGAGAATCTCCACTAGCGGGGATAGAAAAATGGGTCAATACAAAATGTCCGAAATGCAAAGGTAAAGCAAAAAGAGAGACCAACACAATGCCTCAATGGGCTGGAAGTTCTTGGTATTGGCTCCGTTATACTGATCCAAAAAATGCAAAAGAATTTGCAAATATCAAAAAAATAAAATATTGGACACCAGTGGACCTATATTTTGGAGGAATGGAACACACAACCCTTCATCTTCTTTATTCTCGTTTTTGGAATCAATTTCTATTTGATCAAGGTCTTGTCACTGAAAAAGAACCTTTCACAAAGCGCGTTCCTCACGGAATAATCCTAGGTTCAGATGGAGAAAAAATGTCAAAAAGCCGCGGAAATGTGGTAAATCCGAATGACATAGTAAAGGTGTATGGTGTAGATACAATGCGTCTCTACATGGCATTTTTGGGTCCACACGGTAACCAAATAGCCTGGAGCGATAAAGGCATTATTGGCACAAGAAGGTTCATTGAGAGGGTCTTTTTGATGAAAGAATTCCTAAGTAAGGATGAGCCAAAGGAAGTTTCGACAGCAATAAATAAAGCGATAAAAAAGGTAGGTGAGGACATAGAAAATACGGCATTTAATACTGCTGTTTCAGCATTGATGATCTGCTTGAATTCAGTATATGAAAATAAAAAAATAACGAAGGCATCTTTAGCTAAATTCTTGCAGATCCTTGCTCCACTAGCACCTCATATTTGTGAAGAATTATGGTCTGAAATAGGCAATAAAAGATCAATTTTCCTTTCAAAATGGCCTAAAATAGAGGAAAAATTCCTTATTGAGGATATTTCAGTAGCTATCCAAATAAATGGAAAGGCAAGGGAAATAATCATGCTCCCAAAAGATACATCTGAAGATAAAATGATAGAAAAAGCTAGAAGCTTTGGTTCGATCGGAGAGAGACTTGAAGGTAAGATCATCATCAAAACAATTGCCGTGAAAAACAGAATAGTTAATTTTGTTATCAAAGACTAAAAGTCTTGACTTTATCTGGTATAAATGATACAAATTGATGACTAACAAATAATAAAAATAGAAAACTACAACAATATGTCGTCCTTCGATTTCAAACCAAAAATAATCGTAAAAAAACTCCTTGCTGATATTCCAGTGAGAGGCAGAGAAGTCATAACATCAAGATATGGTCTAGGAAAGACATCGGAAAAGATGACCTTAGAGGCTATCGGAAAAAAATACGGCATAACAAGAGAAAGAGTAAGACAGATCGAGAATGCTGCTCTTGCTAACGTAAGAAAATCAAAGACCTATAAAGAAAGTACTTCTGTATTCGAAAGCCTAAAGAAGACCATCTCAAATCTTGGAGGGATCATTTCAGAAGAAGATTTCTTGAATCATACAGCTCCTAAAGATAAAGAACTTCAAAACAATGTCTTCTTCCTTTTAGTAGTAGGA
>CAZKTY010000011.1:0-21418 GCA_964555825.1 uncultured Candidatus Saccharibacteria bacterium | reverse complement strand
AGAACATTAAGAATAGCCGCGGTAAGAGTTGTCTTTCCGTGGTCTACGTGACCAATTGTACCTACGTTTACGTGAGGCTTTGATCTATCAAAAGCTTCTGCCATATGATTTATTTAATAGTTACTTTAATAATTTAGTCCTAATTCTCCTCTGAAATAAGCGCGAAGATCATTTCAGAAGTAACTTAGAAACTGTTTCTTCGCTTCGGGCGAAGATTTTTTTACCTTCTTATAGCAAGTCGGTGTTCTTTGATCTATTAAAAAACAAAAAATACCGCAAATTGCGTGAGGGTTATACTAGCACGAGATAAGAAAAAATGTCAAATAAAAATAGCGGCCGCAAGGACCGCTAAAACAAAGTACTTTTCAACCTTTGTTCATAGACAAAGCAACGACCGAGGAAGCAACCATAGATACCGTACCAAGATCAACTCGATCAAAATACACACCACAGATCTTACGTTTCTCAATATCATCTAGGATCCTACCTAATAAGGTCCGGTCATATAGATATGCAATATTGCAAGTTCCTCCATTCCTTTTGAATATGCTTTGCTTTCCATCCAGAATGACTTCGCATTCTTTTCCAATACCATCAGAAGTCAATAATTTGACCCCGTCCGGCAACTGACCCAAACTGACCTTAGAATCAGCAGGGATAATAAACAAAGACAAATGTTCAAGAAGGTGCCCAATTGTCTGAAGGTGCTGTGCAAGATCTCTTTTCCCAGAGACCCTTATGATCAATGGATTTTTCATGATTTTATCCTTTTGCGACAGATGCGTCTGATATTAGGCGCATCTTCCGAAAAATGAATACAAAAAAAGCCCCGCCTGAAGGGCGGGGCTTTGAGATCAGATACAGATCAAAAGTCCTTGCCCTTGAGGCGAGTACTAAAGAAATATGTAAATGAAATTTTATTTATCATGTATCTAAATGCTACTATCTTGAATTTTTATGTCAATCTTAAAAAATAGCCGTTGTGAACAACGGCTTATAATTTATAGGAACCAATTATGAGAAGTTTTTTACTGAATCTTCTCATCCCACTAATGACCCAATCAACGACCTCTTCATCAGGCTTTCCTTCTAGGACAACATGGAAGACAAGCTCGTTACTAAGGTAAAAAGAAAGGATCTCACACAGATTCACGCCAGCAAGTGCCGCAGGGCCTGTAGCAGTGTGAAGAGTACCAGGCTTATTCTCTGGAAAGAAAAACAACTCCGTTCTATATTCCCCTTTATCAAGTCCGTTTGGTTTCCTAGAAAGAACATGAAAAGTTGTCGTATTTTCGTTGTCCAAATTGACTATTTCCGAAGACACGATCTCCAGATCGTAATGTTTTGCAGCTGTTTCTGAACAAATTGCAGCAATTGATCCGTCTGACTCTGCTGACATCTGTGCTGCTAAGGAAGTCGAACCGACCCCAAAGGTCTGCAAACCAGAAGAGTATATCCATTCAGAGCATTGCCCCAAGGCTTGAACATGACTTCGTATCTCAGATGGATTGCTTCCTTGTTTTTTGGCAAAACAATGTTTGATAGGCAGGTCTACGCGATCAATAAGATGCAAGACCTGACCATCTAACAATGCTTTTGCTACACCCTTGAGGATCGGTAGAACAGGCCCTTCATTGGTGTTATGGATTGGAACAAGTGCATAATCCCCCTCTCCTGCGAGAAATCTTTTCAAGACCTCTGTATGAGGGCTCAGAAAGACAAATTCCCCTTCAGGAAATTTTTGCATTGCTGCTATGTGCGAATAACTGAATCTTGGCCCTAAACAAAGAACTGTTGGTTTTTTCATGATCTGACTCCGAAAATTTTTGGTTGATTTTGAACCGACATATGAGTATGTTGTTACACCCATATTCCGAATCAAGATCAAATACAAAAAAAGCCCCGCCTGAAGGGCGGGGCTTTGAGATCAGATACAGATCAAAAGTCCTTGCCCTTGAGGCGAGTACTAAAGAAATATCCGAATGTGAACCAATTGATCATTGTGATCAAAATGATACATTTTTATTTTTCTACGTCAAACCAGAGATGATCTTACTGTATGAAAAATCCCGTTTTTTAAGCGGGATTTTTGTATTTATTATTTTCTTGATTCTACGATCGTCTTTTCCACGTTCGGAGGTACAACATCATAGTGATCAAATTCCATTGTTGATGAAGCACGTCCTTCTGTTAGAGAACGAAGAGAAGTTGTGTAACCAAACATCTCTGAAAGAGGAACTGTCGCAACAAGAACTTTGTTTTGACCTCTCTCTCCCATAGAAATTATCTGAGCTCTCTTTGAGTTTAGATTTCCAGTTACGTCTCCCATGAATTTTTCAGGAGTGACAACTTCGATCTTCATTATAGGCTCAAGAATAACTGGACGAGCTCTTTTTGCTGCATCTTGAAAAGCTTGAGAAGCTGCGATCTTGTAAGCGATCTCAGATGAGTCTACATCGTGGTAAGAACCATAAGTAAGTTCACAAGAAATGTTTGTTAAGTGGAAACCAGCAACGATTCCTCTATCCATTCCTTCCTTAACGCCTTTCATAACTGCAGGAATAAATTCTGCGGGAATAACTCCTCCCTTAATAGAATCAATGAATTCAAATCCTTCTTCTCTCTTAACGTTCTTTGGAATTTTCTTTCCTTCTTCAAGAGGCTGAAGTGGTTTGATATTAAGCTTAACGTGACCATATTGTCCTTTTCCTCCAGATTGCTTGATGTATTTATGTTCTGCTTCTGCAGTTCCCAAGATCGTTTCCCTGTAAGCAACCTGTGGTTTTCCTACATTTGCCTCAACAGAAAATTCTCTTTTCATTCTATCGATCATGATCTCTAGGTGAAGTTCTCCCATACCTGAAATGATCGTTTCACCTGTTTCTGTGTTTGAAGAAATTCTAAATGTTGGATCTTCATCTCCAAGTTTCTTAAGAGCCATACCCATTTTTTCTTGGTCAGCCTTTGTTTTTGGTTCAATTCTCAAGGATACAACCGGTTCAGCAAATTTAATTGGGTTCAAAATAATTGGTTTTGATTCATCACAAAAAGTGTGGGATGTCTTTGCTTCTTTAAGACTCACAGCTGCTGCGATCTCTCCAGCAAAGACTTTCTTTACTTCTTCTCTTTTGTTTGCCTGAAGTCTTACAATTCTTCCCAATCTTTCTTTGTTTCCTGTTGTTGAGTTGTAAATATATGTACCTGATTCAATTGTTCCAGAATAAACTCTAAAGAAAGTAAGTTGTCCTACGAATGGATCTGTCTGCAATTTGAAAGCAAGAGCAGAGAAAGGTTCTTCATCAGATGCGTGACGTTCTATTTCTTCACCAGTTTTAGGATCAATTCCTTTTATTGGTGGGATATCAAGAGGAGAAGGGAGATACTCAACAACTGCATCAAGCACAAGCTGAACACCTTTGTTCTTCAAAGCTGAACCAGTGAACACTGGATAGATCTTGTTTTCGATTGTTGCTTTTCTAAGTGTTTCTTTAAGAACAGAAATTTCAATCTCATGACCTTCAAGAAAAGCTGTCATCAGATCGTCATCATGCTCTACGATCTTTTCAACAAGTTCTGCTCTGTATTTCTTTGCTTCTTCTAAATACTCTGCGGGTATCTCGTATTCCACAACTTTATTTCCCATTTCACCTTCAAATTTGTAGGCTTTCATCTTGAGAAGATCAATTACTCCTTCGTGTTTGTCTTCTTCTCCAATAGGGATCTGCATTCTTACGGCATGCTTATTAAGTCTTTCGAGGATAGATTGAAAACTTCTTTCAAAGCTTGCTCCTGTTCTATCTAATTTATTTATGAAACAAATTCTTGGAACATTGTATTTGTCAGCCTGTCTCCAAACTGTCTCTGATTGAGGTTCTACTCCAGCTACTCCGTCAAATACCACAACTCCTCCATCCAAAACCTTAAGAGATCTTTCAACCTCCACTGTAAAGTCCACGTGTCCTGGAGTATCGATAATATTAAAACGATGCATCAAAGATTTATCAGTTCCCATGTATGTTGGGTTCCAAAAACATGTGATAGCAGCAGCTGTAATTGTAATTCCTCTTTCTTTTTCCTGTTCCATCCAGTCAGTAACAGCCTCACCTTCATGAACTTCTCCGATCTTATGACTCATTCCTGTATAAAACAAAACACGCTCGGAAGTTGTTGTCTTCCCAGCATCAATGTGAGCAATAATTCCGAAGTTACGAACTTTCTCTAGAGGATAATCTCTTTCCATAAAGAATACTTTTATTTAATTTAAACTATTAAAAATTACCAAGCAAAGTGAGCAAAAGCTTTGTTTGCTTCAGCCATCTTGTGAGTGTTCTCACGCTTTTTGACGGCTTCACCTTCATTCTTGTGAGCTGAAATGATTTCTTCTGCAAGTTTCATGTGCATTGGTTTTCCTTTTTTGTTTCGAGCGGCTTCAATGATCCATTTCATTGAAAGAAAATCCCTTCTCTGTGGGCGAATTTCTCTTGGAACTTGGTAGTTTGCTCCTCCGACTCTTCTTGAACGAACTTCCATAAGAGGTCCTGTATTCTTTAGAGCACTCTCAAAGATCTCAAGAGGATTTTCAACTTTAAGGTCTTCTTTGATCTTCTCTAGTGCTCCATATACGATCTTTCTAGCAGCATTCTTCTTTCCACTGCCCATAACATAGTTTATGAACTTAGAGATCTTTTCAGAGTTGAACTGAATGTCTTCTTTTACGATATTTCTGTTTTTTACTGGTCTTCGCATTTCTTGTTATGTTAATTGATTTTTATTATTGGTTAAGCAGCCTTAGGTCTCTTAGTACCGTACATTGATCTTTCTTTTCTTCTCTTTTCTACACCGGCAGAGTCCAAAACACCTCTAACGATAGTGTATCTAAGACCTACATCTCTAACTTTTCCTCCTCTAAGTACAACCACTGAGTGTTCTTGAAGATTGTGTCCTTCACCTGGGATATAAGCTGTGACTTCCAGCCCATTTGTAAGACGCACTCTTGCGATCTTTCTAATAGCAGAGTTAGGTTTCTTAGGGGTCTTTGTTGTTACTTTTGTACAAACTCCTCTTTTGAATGGTGAACAGTAAAGAGTTGGTTTGTTCTTTAGGGCATTGAAACCACGTCTAAGAGCTCCAGCTCTTAGCTTCTTTGCCTTCAAGGCTCTAGGTTTTCTTATTAGTTGATTTATTGTTGACATTTTTTCTACTGAAACAAAAAAGCCCCTAATGAAGCTTTCGGAATACTTTAATATGAACTGATGATAAATGCAATACCCTTTGATATTTATCAAAAAAATAGCAAGGATAATATCTCCTCGCTCTATCTAAAAAACGACTACTATCGGCTTAAGCCCTGCGGCAAAATAAAAACAAAGAAAGACGTTTCCTTGAACTTGTACGCCGGCGAATCTGCCTGCATAAAAATTGAAAGAAACGTGATCTGTTGGACCACCCGAAGTTGTCTGAATTTTTATAGGACATACAGTGATAAGTCTAGACCTAATACGTAAAATTACAATGCTAATCCAGTGAACAAGTGGAAAAGAAAAGCGACAAGAGGTTGAATGAAACTAGCCAAAAAAACAACAAAAAATATAAGAACAATAAAGGAATACCTCTCTATTTTGTGGACAAAATCCCTGAATTGAAGAGGAAAAAGTGAAGCTAATACCCTAGAACCATCAAGTGGGGGGATTGGAATAAGATTAAATATAGCTAAATAGATATTAACTAGCACAATATATGAGGCTAATGCACCTGCAGATGCATTTAAGGAAGTCATTCCAAAAGTTCTTACATAAACAGAAAAGACCAAGGCCAAAAAAATATTTGCTGACGGCCCAGCGACAGCTACGATCGCTTCTCCCCATTTTCCTCCTTTCAAATTATAAGGATTATATGGAACAGGTTTTGCCCAACCAAAAATAGGTCCTTGAAGAAGGTATGAAATGATAGGAAAAATGATTGATCCGAATATATCAATGTGCTTTAAAGGGTTAAGAGACAACCTTCCTTGGTACTTTGCAGTAGGATCTCCTAGGAAGTAAGCAGCGTACCCATGAGAGATCTCATGGAGGATAACTGACACTATTAATATGATGATCGCGAAGATAAAGTTGATTTGCATTGAAGCTTATGATACCATTTCGGAACTATTTTCAATAGAGAAATTAGTAATAAAAATATGAAAATCTGCCCAATCACAAAAAAGACATCAAAGATGCAGGGAAAATACTCAAACCGCACTCGTGCGACACAGTTCAACCCTTGTGGAAAGAAGCGTGTTCAAGTAAATCTTCAGAAAAAGAGGATATTTATTCCTGAACTTCAGAGGACTATCTCTTTGGTGCTTTCTACACAAGCTATTAAGACCATTCAAAAGAATGGTGCCTACAAAACACTTAAGACAGCTGGTCTTATATAATCCACAGAAATAACCTATATAAAAACAGCAGGTCCGAAAGGTCCTGCTGTTTTTATATTTCAATACTAGAATTGGTCTCAATACACCATTTGTTTGACTTTAAATATTCTAAAGGTAATGTTTATTTAAATAGCTCATTCAGTAAAAACCAAATAAAATGAGCAAAACCATAAAATTATGACTTCTCAAAATAATGGAATGTTCTGTGGACCATCTCTTCTCATTGGATCCGTAGAAAAAAGGTTGGATGAGGCAGCTGGAAAAACTCTGCCTCTTGAGAAAGTCGTGGTCGGTCAAATAACCTTCTACGAATACATCATCCGAAGAGCGATCCAAATGAAAATACCTGTGACAGTAGCCTGTGACTCAAACGGACTTGATGCTACAACCAGATTTTTATTAAGACTCGAAAAAGAAAAGCTGATAGCAAAGACCTTTATCCCTTCAATCGTGATCCTCGATGATAAGATCTCACAGGACAATACTCCTGTTGAGAACATCGGAGACATTCTGATCGTGGATCCTGTAGAAATATTCCACGGATTCTACTTCCAGTTCAATTTATCTTTTTTACCACAAGGATCCCTTCGAAATAAGGGGTGGTTCGATGGTCTTGGTTTTACCTAACAACACCTCTTTAGGTGTTTTTTTATTGAAAAGACACTGTAAATATCTGCTATAATTTAGTTATTATTAGCTTTTAAATAAAAATATGTTCATAGAACAAAAATTTTCAATTGCAGAGATCTCAGGTATTTCAAAAAAAACTATTGAGGAACATCTCAAGCTTTATGCAGGTTATGTAAAGAACACAAATTTGATATTAGAAAAGATAGATGAGTATTCCAAAGAACCAGACAAAAATACTTATGCTATTTCTGAGATCCAAAGGCGTTTTTCATTTGAATTCAACGGAATGCGTAATCATGAATATTATTTTGAACAACTTGAAGGCGAACAAAAAAAACTAAATGAGGAAGGTTCTCTATCAAAACAACTATCAAAGGATTTTGGTAGTTTTATTACTTGGCTAGAAAAATTCAGGTCTTTGTGTCTTACAAGAGGTATTGGCTGGGCAATTCTTTATTATGATAAAAAAACCAACAGACTAATTAATGCATGGATAGACGAACAGCACTTAGGACAATTGAACGGGCTAGATTTTATCTATGGCATTGATATGTGGGAACACTCTTATCTAATTGACTATGTTCCTAGCGATAAAAAGAAATATATAGAAAACTATATCTCTGCTACAAATTATTCTGTTTTGGAAAAAAGATTTGAGGAAGCAACTAAATAAAAAATACCGCATTTTTATTTGCGGTTAGTGCTTGATCTTTTCTTACGCTTATTTTTTGAACGAGCTTTGGCACTGAAACGAATCCATATCTTGTATGGAGCCCATCTGACGATAGACTGATGATCTCCATCAACGATACCTGTATCAACAATAACCCTCATGCCCTTGAACATCTTCGGACGAAATCTGGGTTCATTGGAAAGAAAGACCTCTCCATCTTTTTGTCGGATCATTACTGATCCTCTATTGTTGAATCGGATCCCATCTCTGATTCCTTCAATCTTTATTCTTCCTGAATGAGTACGAGGATTTACACCTGTAATCCTCCCAACAGTAGGAGCTGGAATGATCATATAAAGTAAATATACACAAAAATCTCAATATTAAAAGCTATTTATTTTTTTGTTTGAGGATCTTTCAAATAAGAAGAACAAGAAAAATATTTCCAAAATATATATTTCAATACATGTTCCCAAAGAAAAATTTGCAAAATAAAGAAAACTCCACGGGATCCTATTTATACTTTCCGATACAAAGACTATCCAAGTAAGAGAGAACTGCAAAGCTAAGACCAATGGGTAAAGAAGATATCCTAGAGATCCAAAAGCTCCAAGAATTATTCCTCCAACAGTGATAAAGGGTACGACCGGTAAAACTAATATATTTGTAAGAGGGGCAAGAACTGAAAAATTTCCCATCTCATAAAGTATATAAGGTGAGACTAGCATCTCTGCTGAAATTGTTTGTGAAAGGATCTCTCTTATCCCGAATTTCGAAGTGATCATAATTAGACTTTTCTCAACGATCGGCGAAACATTTATGATCGCAAATGTTGCAAGGAACGTCAGAGCAAAAGATGGATCAAAGACCAAGGTGTAAGGATCGAAGAGAATCATCAAAGTCGCTCCCAAAAGAAGGGCTCTATTTTGTCTAACTTTCCTTCCCAAGATCTTCCCTGATAAAGCAATGACGGACATTACAGCTGCTCTGATGATCGATGCTGAAAGTCCAGCCATTAAGATAAAGATCAATAGAAAAAATATTATGATAAAAATTCTACGTCTTATATGTACCCTAGAAAAAATTATTGAAAAGAAAGAAACAACGAGAGCAATATTATATCCAGACAAGACGACAATATGAACGACTCCTGCATGCAAAAAAGAATTCTGAAGATCTTTTGGTAGGGTTCCTTTTCCAGCAATGACCATCCCAGACAGAAGTGATGAATAAGGTTCAGAAAAGAACTTACCAATATTTTTCTCCAGATGATCTTTCACAGAGTAGATCATTCTTAAAGAACTATTCCCTACAAATCCCTCACTTGAAATTACCTGAGGATAATAAATTTCAAAAAGCACTCCATCTTTTTTCTCGTAGGAAACATAATCAAACGAATCATCAAAATTTTTTATAGACTTCAAACTTCCTCGAATTTCCAAACCCTCTCCATAGGAATACTCAAAATTCGAAGGCAATATGAGCAAGACATTTTTTCCAAAATTTACTTCTTTCTGTTCAAGACCAACAACAACTTCTTTTGTCTTGAAAAGTACTTTTTGATTATCTCCAGTAGAATTTATCTCACTTTTTTCAAAACCTTTTAGGATCACTTTTTGACCACTGAACTTGTTCAATTCAGATCTTGAGAGTTCATCTTCTTTTTCAAAAAAAACGTATCCCCCTATAAATATTCCTAAAGACAAACTTCCTAATAAAAATAAAATTGCTTGATCTTTTTTTGAAGAACTTCTTATCAATATTCCGCAGGTAAAAAAAGCTAGCGAGATTATCAAAAAAAATATTTCAAAATGTTTTAGTAGCAGATCCGTTGAAGTGATAAGCACTCCTAATAAACATCCCGAAAGAAAAAACACTACCGATCTTGTTCTCATTTTTTATCTTATCTTCTCTTTGTAAAATCCTCTACAATTTTTTCCTCATCGATCTTTGACATGCTTTTTTTGAATCTAACATTTGATTTTCCTTTCACTCTTGCTTCACACTCGCTCCATGTCTTATGGATCTTTATTTCTCCGTCTACCAAACTTATATATGAATAAGCTTTGCCAGATTTTCCTGACTTACTTTTTTTGTCTTCTACTTTGGACTGATCTGCACTTAGATCTAGTATAGGAATTTTGTATTCTGACATTGGTCCATCGAACAAAACAGGTGTTTCACCAGTTGCATAAGAAGTTGCGATCTCATCACACCTTTCGTTTCCTGGTATACCTACATGACCTGAGATCACCTTCCATGAAACATCAAAACCAGAAGAAACCTGTGTGAGCCTCTGCCAAAGATCCTTATTCAGAACATCCTTTTTATCTTTTGTTCTCCAGTCATTCGCCTCCCAACCTTTGATCCAAGAAGAGATCCCTTTGATCACATAGCTTGAATCAGAGTATAAAATGACACTTCCATTTATCTTTCTTTTTTTTAATTCCTCAAAAGCTTCCACTGCACCTGTAAGCTCCATTCTGTTATTTGTAGTATTTTTTTCTGAACCACCAAGTTCAATGACATTGGTCAGATCATTTTCACCAAAACATATTACTGATGCAAAACCTCCAGGACCTGGGTTTCCTCTTGAGGAACCGTCACTAAAAATAATTATCTTATTCATTAACAATGATTATATTATGAAAATAAAAATTGCGCTGTCCTTTTAAGAACAAGCGCATTTAATTAGAAACATTGAAGTGGCAATATTCTAAGAAGAACAAAGTCACCTCTGCTCAATCCGATCTTGTAGAAAGCACCAACTCGCTCTGCTTCAGATGGAATATTCTCTCGAACAATTTCTGTTATCAAACGCTCGAGAAACACGATCCTCGCTCTTGTGTCTTCATACACCGACTCGGCACTTGAGATAACATCTGAAAGACTTTCTTGCATGGCTTCAGCGATTGGCCCCAAAGCGATATCCTCTGCATGTGGTCCATTATCCTTTTCGACTGCGATCAGCGCTTGTAGTTGAGTCAACATGATAAAAACGCCGCGACTGAGAGTGTGCTCAACAACCTCAGTTGAACCATCTGGATAAGACAGTGACATCTTGCCTAAAGGAATTCCTGGAACATTTTCAGTCCCATTCAAAACCGCACGAACTATCCCCATGAATGTTAATGTTCTCATACCAAACCATATTATTAAAAAATAGATTTACAGTCAAGTCAATCCAGTATATCTACCAACCTAATGCGAGCTTTTGTCCTACCAAAAAAAGATTTCTCCAAATTTCCTACAATATTCTTTTTTATCCCAATTTGTGCTTTTGATATCAACTCCTCATTAGCAAAAAAACTGATCGCTTCAATCACGTTTCCATTCTCTCCCTTCAAAGTAATTTTTAGATGTTTTTTTTCTTTTCCAAAAAGATCAACTTTATCAAAGATCCCATCTTTAAAAATAAATAAGGGTTTTTCATTTGCGATCCCAAATGGAGAAAGTTTTTCTATCTCATCAACCAATCTGAGATCAACCTCTTCTAATCCAATTTCTTTATCTACTAAATTTATAGGATCTTTCTCGGGCAGAGTATCGATCTTCTTGTAAGCTTTTTCGATCTCATCCTCGAATAAATGAACCGTCTCATTTGAAAGTGAAAAACCACCTGCCATATGATGACCTCCAAAATCAGTGATGACATCATTAGAAACTTTTTCCATAATTAATTTTACACTTGCTCCGATCGGAGCTCGACAAGAACCTTTAATGTTCTCAGAACCTTCTTCTTTGCCCCAGAGAAAAACAGGCTTTCCTTCTTTCTCAACTATAGTGCCAGCAACGATCCCCAAAATAGAAGGTTTCCAATTTGGACTTCCCAAGGCAATTGTCTTGTTCAAGAAATGCGGAGAATATTTTGCCTCCATCATCTTATGAACTTCTTTTGAGAGATGAGAACTGATAACTTTTCTTTCATTATTCGTTCTTTCCAATTCAGAAACTATTTCTTTTGCATCATCTTCATTATCTGTTGTAAGCAATCTAAAAGCATCGATCGATCTTCCCATTCTCGAAGCAGCATTTATTCTTGGAGTTATCATGAATCCAATGTCATCCTCCGTAAGATTTCTCATTTCGATCTTTAAAGTTCTAAGTAATTTTTGAATTCCTATTCGTCTACTTTTTTTCAATACTAACATCCCATATTTTGCTAACAATCGGTTCTCTCCTGTAAGAGGGACCATATCAGAAAGAGTTGCTATACCAACAACATCCAATATCCATTTTTCGAAACCGACAGGTATGTCGAATTCTTTTTTTAAAATGATCGCACAAACAACTTTCCAAGCTACCGCCGCACCGCAAAGCATCTTCTCTGGATAATCTGGAGATATCTTCGGATTAACAATAGCAAAAGCTTCCGGCAAGATCTTATCTGGTTCATGATGGTCTGTGATGATAAGATCGATATCAAATTCTTTTGCAAATTTTGCTTCGACAACATCTCCTATTCCACAATCAACAGTAATTATCAAACTTACACCTTCCTTTGAGATCTTTTCTATTGACTCTTTATGAAGACCAAAACCTTCTTCGTTCCTATTTGGAATGTGATTTATGAAATTGGTAAAATTTATCTTTTTGAAAAGATCATAGAATATTGATGCCCCAGAAAGTCCATCGGCATCATAATCAGAATAGATACAGATCTTTTCTCCTTCTTTTATAGCTTTGATGATCCTCACCACAACCTTATCCATATCGGATAAAAGAAAAGGGTCGTTTAGTCCTAATGTAAAAGAAGGCGACAAGAACAAACTTGCTTCATCTGCCTTAACTCCCCTATGAAACATTAGATGAGACAAAAGAGGAGAAATACCTGAAAAGCTGTTCAATTCTTCTTCTGTTAATTCTCTTTTTAAACTGTATTTTTGAGACATAGGCAGATTATAACACTAGGATGTCTCTTGTTTACGATACATATTAATACATTGAAAAAAATGAGATATAATATAGAAATGAACGAAAAAGACTGCATTTTTTGCAAGATCATCTCTGGTGATATCCCCTCTGAAAAGATCTATGAGGACTATTGGTCTCTCGCATTTTTGGATATTAATCCAGTGAATCATGGACACACTCTTGTAATTCCCAAAGATCATTTTGAAAATATATACACAACACCAGATGAAACACTCGCAAGACTTTTATTGGCAACAAAAAAAGTCACTCTTGCAATAAAAGAAGCTCTTGATGCCGAAGGAATTACAATAAGCATGAACAACGAGCCTGCGGGAGGACAAGTAATATTTCATACTCATTTTCACGTAGTTCCTAGATTCGAGAATGATGGTCTAAAACTTTGGCCACAAAAAAAATACAATGAGGGAGAGATGAAGGACATTTCAGAAAAAATAAAGAACTCTTTCTGATCAAGTCCTACTAACTCTGAATTTTTTTATTTAAGAACACCTGCAGGTCCCTAATATTTTCATTATGAGAAGATCTTCTTTATCCAAGAAACTTCTTCTGGTTTTATTTCTTTTTCTATTGCCTCAATTCCAGGAAGAGTTCCGTTTGCAAGAAAATCCAACATCGCGCCCCCACCCGTTGAGACAAAATATATCTTGTTCATGATGTCTAGGTCTTTTATTGATGCAAGAGTATCTCCTCCTCCAACAATAGAAGTTGCTTTTGATTCACTTACAGCCTTTGCACATGCATTATTTCCAAGCACAGCTCCCTCTTCAAAATATCCCATAGGACCATTCCAGACGATGAATTTTGCATCACTTATGATCTTCGCTAATTCTTTTTCTGTCTCAGGTCCCATATCCCAGATCTTCTCTCCAACAGATATCTGATCTGGTCTTTTTATATTTATAAAGCCCTTGCTTTGAACTCTAATATCGATCGGCAGAATAACTTTTCCTTCTTTAATAGCTTCATCAAAATTTTTTATTTCTGGGGCATCAAAGACAACCGAATCGCCAACAAATAATCCTTGGTGTTTAAAAAAACTACTTGCAATAGCTCCCCCAATGAATATTTTATCTGCAATGTTAAAAAATTTCTTTATGAGAGGAAATTTGGTATCAAATTTTACACCTCCCACTATTAAGACAAAGGGGTGATCTGGATGAAAAGCTAAACTTAATTCTTTGATCTCTCTTTCAAATTCTATTCCAATGAAAGAAGGCAAAAGTTTCGGAAGCAAGACAATTGAAGCATGATTACGGTGTGAAACAGAGAAAGCCTCATTGACGTAATATTCTGCAAAACCAGCAAGATAGTTGGCAAAATTTTGATCATTCTGTTTTTCTCCAGGCCAATTACGAAGATTTTCAAAAAGGATCACATTTCCTTCTTTCATAGAAGATACATCTTTCTTTGTTTGGGGTGCAAAAATGTCTTTTATAAATACCAAAGTCGGAAAGGTCGCAACCAAGTATCTTGCAATCGGTTCAAGAGTACCTTTGTCATCCTCAAGATGTGATAGAAGGACAGTCTTTGCACCACTTTGAGACAGAAATCTTATGGTCTCAATTGATCTGTCTATCCTAAAAGGGTCAGTGACCTTACCATCTTTTACAGGAACATTTAGATCAACTCTAAGTAATACAGTCTTTCCTCTCAGATCTTTAACGTCTCTAATTGAAGGAAGGTTTAAATTCATAAAATAATATTTATATTGAGGAAATTATTTGTATAAAATCTTTCGAGATCAGACTGTCTTTTCCAATAAGAAGACCATCAACCTCTCCCATGGAAATAATTTCCTTTGCATCTTTTACATTAACTGATCCTCCATAAATAATAGGAACCTTTATACCAACTTTATTTCCATACAGCTCAGAAAGAGTACGTCTTATAAATATCGACGTTTCCCGCAAGAGTTCTGGATTGATCGCACTTTTTCCTTCGGTCGATATAGCCCAAAGAGGTTCATAAGCGATAACTATCTTTGATACCTCAGTTTTTGAGATCCCTTTTAAGGTTGATTCAATAATAGATCTGATCTCTATGAAAAATTGCCCATCACTATCACGAGTCTTTTCTCCAATACAAATGATAGGGGTGATCTTATTTTCAAAGGCTCTCTTGATCTTCTTTGAAAGGATCTCTGTTGTCTCTCCCATAGCTCTCCTTTCTGAATGTCCAATTATCACAAAACTTACTCCTGCCGATCGAAGCATTCCTCCACTAACTTCTCCTGTATAAGCACCCGAAGGATAAACAGACAAGTCTTGTGCTCCAAGAGAGATATTTTTTGGAAGTTTCTCAAAAATTCCAAAGAAAGATTGGGGGGGGCAGATAACTATTGTCTTTTTTCCTTTAAGGTTTGCCCTTTGAAAAGCTTTTTTTATAGGATCTAAAATATCTTTTGCAGCAACCAAGGTCTTTGGATTCATTTTCCAATTAGCAACAATAATTTTATTCATACGAGATATTTTAACAGAAAAAGATCAACGGAACTAATTAAAATGTATCAATTAGAGACCTCATCCCAACTGAGAATATGCCATTTCCCAGAAGGAATTCCTCCAAAGACAATACTAGATAAACCATTTTGATAGTTGATCGAACCTCCTGTCAGATCTACAGTATTTGCAATGATCCCATCGACTGATCCATTCGAAAGGATCGCCTTCCCATTTGGAGAGACAAGTACCGATAATGAATTTCCACCTGAAAATCTTATAGCTTCGTTACTTGAACTTGTTGTGATCACCACTAGAAAATTTCCAGAAGTATTAGGATCATTAAGAACTCCTCCACTTGAAACAGCAACAACTCCATCAGAGATAATATAACCACTATTCGTACCAAGTGAACGATCAAGTTGGATCTCTCCAGAACCCGAAACATTTACATTTCCATTTACATAACTCATTCCTGCTAAATTTAAAATTCCGTTTTCAGATATAGAAAGAGTCCCTCCAATATGGACAGCATCAGCATTAACTATGCACCCATTATTAATGTGAACATTTCCTGTCACATACAGATTCCCAAAATTAGATGAATGAGAATTATCACAACTTAAAATAAGATCACCTCCAACTTCTTTTATAGAAGTAGTTGTACCTTCACCTCCGATGGTCAAACTGCTGTTATAAATATCTTCACTTGATACAGTATCCGTCTGATTTGTTACAGCATTCTTCCAATCAGTCATATTTGTTTCTGAGATCGGAAGAGATCGGATAGATGGATCATAATCCCTTGAAGTATCACAATTTACAATGCTTTCTGTTGAATCAAACAAATAATTACTTGTTTGACAGAAACTATTACCAGAGACCTTTGAATACTCTATATCATGAGCCCATGCACTACCTGATATTTTTAAAGGACTAGACTGATCATTTGACGAACTTAAGATCTTTCCAACATTTGAATCATCCAAGCGAGCAACTGTAGTTGATCCTTGGATGATTGATCTATTGTCACTTAAAATATTTCCATTCGAATATACATCTCCATTTACTGTTGTATTACTCAACGTAAGTCCACCTGTATCTGCTTGAACGGCATAATTCAAATTTACCCCAAAATTTTCTGACAGAATCATTTTAGAGGTCTTTATCTTTGAAAAAGAATTTCCATCTGCTGTAATTTCTTTTTTATCTACTAGATCCACAATAGTTGCAGATGCTGAAACTCCACTTATTGAAAACGGCAGAGTTATTCCAGAAAAAACGCTCCCTCCATTATTCAGAACATAAAAAATATCATTATTAACAGAATCCGCAGCTGCATAGCTTTGAATATTCCTAAAAAAAGTATTCGAGTTCTTTACCTGAGTTCCTGTTGGGAGAGTCCCCCCAGAAATAAGGGTTACCGATATAATTATAAAAATAACTAAGGTTATCATTACAGCTTGTCCTGTATTTGTTTTTTTATTTTTAAGACTGAAAAGTGACCTCATATTATTAGAAATCTATATAAATTAATCCTGATAAGAATTCCTAAGTACAGCAGAATCATAAAAATTATTTACCACACCAGAAGGAGTCTTCAATCCGAGTTCTATTTTTATACCCGCAGAGTTTCCATTTGGAAAATATCTGAAAACTAGAGAAGAAACGACCACATTATCCAAAGTAAGAGGACCTAACTGAACCCCATTCTTATCGGCATAGACCCGATCATTCAAAAGATAGAATTTCATCGTTTCTGGATCACCTTCTTGGTCAAAGTCATTTAGTGTTAGATATCCATTTGGCGTTGAAGTGGCTGTATTACTTAGATCTACGGATCTTGAATTTCTGATCTCTTTGACCATTCTATCCATTGATAGCATAGCTGAATTTTCTACCTGTCTCGTATCATCCATTTTATTGTATGAGTGAAATATACTTGTGACACTCCAAGCTATTGCGCTGATCAAGATAGAAAGCAACGAAACATAGATAATAGTTTCAATAAGAGAAAAACCCTTTAAGGATCCGAGTTTAATATCTTTTTCTTTTTTTTTAGTTTTTGAAATCATTGAACAAATAAGTTTCAACACTCTGACTCGTTGTAGCATTCCCTTTATACCAAGAAACAATTATCGTTGCTTTTTTACTGTTAGGATCAAATATTCCTCCAGAGGATACAACATTGAAAGTCGAATCTCGGCCCACATCTGAAATAAAGAAGATCCTATCAAATCTTCCATCGATCATGACAAGAGAGGTCGTTGCCTCCCATAAATTGAGATTCTCATTATAATTCAGTCTGCAAGGACTTGTACTCATACAAATAGATAAAGGAACAATATTCGATGTCCAAGAACGATCTCTCATTGACCTTAAGGCCTCAGCACCCTCGTCAAGAAGCATTGAAGCTTTGACAAAAGAAACATCTTTTAATGAAAATTGACTGAGAGCTGAAAAAGTATAGAAAACCGTTATCCAAACTATAAGCATCACAGAAGAACCAATTATGATCTCTATCAAACTAAATCCGCTATTGTTTTTTATTTGTTCTTTTTTCAAAAAATTAAACATTGTTAAGAACACTGTACATTGGAGCTATCATTGATACAGCAAAAAAACCTACCGCAAAACCAATAAATACCATAAGCACCGGTTCAATTATCTGTGACATATCTTTTGTTTTTTGTTCAACTTCATTTTCATAGTATTCAGCAGTTTGCCTGAACATATCAGAAAGTTTACCAGTCTCCTCACCAACACTTGCCATTTCAGCTACAAATGGAGGATAAAGCTCCTCATAATTCTCTAGCACTTTAGAAATAGGATCCCCTTTCTGTATTGTAACTGAGACCCTTTCCATAACATCTCTATATAAAGAATTTTGAAGTACATCTCTTGTTATTTGTGCAGACTTAACAACCTCAACTCCAGAAGATAAAAGTGAGGACATCGTCCTGGTGGTCCTTGCTGCATTTGTTTGTTTTACGATCTCTCCTATAACAGGAATTTTTACCAGAAACATATCAACGACACGCTTACCTTTTTTTGTACGAATAACAGAAATAAAAGAAGAGACAACCAAGATCAAGACAAGGATCATAATAAGATAGTGATCTCTTATCATCTCACTGATACCAAGAACAACTTTTGTAGAAAAAGGTAGATCGGCATGGAGTTCTGTAAAAGTTGCAGTCAAGCTTGGTACCACAAACAAAAGCATCAGGACCGCAATAATTATCATCACACAAAATATTATTGCAGGGTAGATCATTGCTCCTTTGACCTTTTTGATCAAATTGTAATTTTTCTCCATTTGATCTGCTACGAGCTTGAGAGAATCTGAAAGAGAACCACTTTCTTCTCCTGCTTTCACCATAGAGATAAATAACGAATCGAAATCTTTAGGAAAAACCTCGAGCGAATGGTTGAAAGTCTTTCCTTCAGCAACATCCTTAATGAGACTACTGAGAACACTTTTCATTTTAGGGGATCTAGACTGTTTTTCTATGACCTGTAGAGCACGTGAAAGAGAAAGTCCTGCTTGAAGCATTGAACCTAGATTCCTAGCAAAAATGATCTTGTCGTGAAGCTTTATCTTCCCAGTTAAGAATGGAATATCAATATTGATATTATAATTTTTTACTTCTGAGAATTTTATTAGAGTGAGACCTTCCTTTTTTAATTCATTGAAAAGAGCAAATTTATCCTGGGCATCAAAAACTCCTTCACCGATATTATTATCATGTTTATATGTAACCTTGAATTTCATTTATTTTATTTTCGAATATCTTTACTCAGAAATAACACGAAGAACTTCTTCAATAGTAGTTAAACCTTTTACGGCTTTGACGATCCCATCTTCTACTATAGAAAGCATTCCATCTTTTTTTGCTTGAATATCAACATCATCTGAAGAGGCATTCTTCATGATCAATTCTCTTATTGTCGGAGTCACCTTAAGAATTTCATAGATACCAATTCGTGAATGATATCCATCAGGATAATCCTTCGAAGGATTTATTTTCCAAAATTCTACATCTTTCCATTCTATATCTGGTCCGATTATTTTTTCTGATCTTAATGACTCAAGAACTCTAGGGCCATTGATCTTTGATAGAAGATTCTTTAATTCTGCATCGGAAAGTTTGTACTTGTCCTTTGGTTTTTCCAAACGTCGAACAAGTCTTTGTCCAATAACTATTTGAATAGTTGATACCAAAAGGAACGGCTCACATTTCATATCTATAAGTCTAGGAATTGCTCCTGCAGCAGAGTTCGTGTGCAAAGTAGAAAGCACAAGGTGACCAGTTAAGGCCGCGTTTATCGCGAGAGATGCTGTCTCTGTATCTCTAATCTCTCCTACCATTATTATATCTGGGTCTTGTCTGACCAAAGATCTAAGTCCAGAAGAAAAAGTAAAACCTATCTCAGGTTTTACTTGAGTCTGATTTATTCTCTGCATTTGATATTCGATCGGATCTTCGATGGTCGAAATATTCACATCCGGTGTATTTAGAAGTTCAAGCAATGTATACAGAGTTGTTGTCTTTCCGCTTCCTGTAGGACCTGTCGTAAGTATCATCCCTGTCGTAAGTCTCATTGCTTCATGGATCTTTTCAAGACCTTCTCCGTAAAAACCTAGACCCTCTAGGGTAAAACCTGACGAACTCTCTCTGAGAAGTCTCATAACAGTTTTCTCACCATAGTATGTCGGCAACATAGAAACTCTGAATGAAACATTCTCTCCATTAAGATCAATTTTGAATCTTCCGTCTTGAGGAAGTCTTTTTTCATCTAACTTAAGACTTGATAGAACTTTTATTCTAGCAGTGATCCCTGCCCCAGCATTCTTTGGCAAGATCATAGCATCATGAAGAAGTCCATCAACTCTATAACGGATCACTACTTCATTTTCATATGGCTCTATGTGAATATCAGAAGCAGATTGAAGAACGGCATGTTTAAGCAAAGTATCAACAATACGCACAACAGGAATATCTTCTGCCATCTTCTTAAGAGCATCCTCACTTTGGTCTGAACTCCCAATCGAAGCGATATTTATATTGTCTGCTTCAGTTTTAATGATATCTCCAAAATCCGCTTTAAGACTTTTTTGATATTGGAGTATACCTGCTTTTATAGAAGCAACATTTGTAAGTCTCGGCAAGATCTTAAGACCTGTCTTTTTCTTAATAAAATCAATTTCTGAAAGATCGTCCGTATCAAGCATTGCAACCTCAAGTTCCGTATCAGTCTTTTTGAAGGCAATAAGATTATGTTTTCTTGCAATCGGTTCTGGAATTAAAGACAGAGTATTTAGATCTAATTTTTTTTCATCTAGATCCACAAAAGGTATCCCTAGAATATACGCACTGATACGACTAAAATCATCCTCACTGATCTTACCTTCGCTGATCAGTGTCTTACCAATTGTTTCACCTTTTTCCTCTGCTTCTTTTTTTGCAATAGCAAAATCAGTTTTTGAAACAAGGCCTGAGTCTGTAATGAACTTTTCAAGTTGTGTAGGATTGATGATCATAAAAAATAATTATTAAAATTATACCACAAGGATACTTCTTGTTTTCTAATTTCCCCTGTTCATAAAAAATGAACTTAGTATCAAATAAAAATAAATTTAAAGATCTGAAAAATTAATTTTTCTTACAGTAAAGAAGAGCAACGTATGGGTCCATTACATTAAAAGCCTGCCCCCCTCCAGTGTTACGTGTATAAGGATCACCCCCAGGTTGACTATCGGCACTATGTATACTTATTCTCCCTCCATAAGAACCAACACCATCAGAATTAGTATAATTAAACCCTTCATCATGATTATGAGAAGGCATTTCATCAATTGTTTGTGTATGTTTTTCTTCTCCACCTGTAGCATCCAAATTATGCCAAGAAGACCCAGAAGTATTACTATTTCCAACTCCAATGATCTCTCGTCCACTAGCTCCTGCATAGGCTGTCCAACCAGAAGGACAAGAAGCTAACTCAAACGCCATAACTGCTCCTGTTGGGACCGTATTAGCCCAAGAGGTTATACAACTGGCTCCAATACAATATTTAGGAGAAGTAACATCTAAACTTGCCAACAACTCAGTAGATGCAAACCAAGAATTCTTTGTTTGACCTGCATTTCCTGTATTAACTGGAGCAGTGATACTTCCATTGTCTGGTGGGTTAGCAGAAGGACCACTCCATGCAAAAGCATACGAAACACTAAATAAGATGATCAAACTAAGAATTGTAGCTTTTATATTTTCTAAAATTTTTGGTGGCATTTATTTTTTTAATTTAAGTAACAAATTTAGT
>CAZKTY010000010.1:0-21982 GCA_964555825.1 uncultured Candidatus Saccharibacteria bacterium | reverse complement strand
TTTGAATTCCAGACTTCCTTTTTGTTCGTATGAGGTGGCAAGGAGTAGTAATCCTGAGATGTCTTTTGGATTGTTCTTTAAATAAGTTTCGGTTTTATTTATTGAGACATCTAGATTGTTGTTATAAAAATCGGCAATTGCTTGGATCCCCTCAGGACTTTTATTAAAGGATCTTGGAGCCTTCATATAAAAGAACCAATAAGATACAACTCCCAAAATTACTATTAAAGCTAGCACTGACCAAAGCCAGATCTTTTTTGTTTTGTTCATTGGTTAAATTGTATCATCAAACAAAAGAACTAAGGAAAAATTATCCACAAGGTCTCTCATACGCATAGATCTATATTTTTGAGATACTCAAAAATTATCTATTAGTTTCAGTGTAGCTTGAATTGATGTAACAGGTTGCATATTTACTTACAACACTTGTAGGGATCAAAGAGTTTGTAGCATCTGTCTCACCACAGGACAATTTATAATTTGTCTCGTTTGTAATTTTTTGATCAGAGTATGTTCCTTTTGAACTGCTAGGGGTAAAAGGAGATGATGAAGTAAGTGAATTCCCTTTATAGATCGAACAAGTAGAACTTGCATCATATTGATTTAATTCCCAAGAAAGATTGCAATTTCCACCTGCAGGATCTTTTATGACATCATATGGATTGACTGTATTTGGAGAAACAATAGTGCTTTTTATTGATACAGCAGCCTTAGGTGTACCGTCATTATTTTGAGTTAAAGGATCTATCGTCACTCCGCCAGCATTAGTGCAACCTCCACTGTTTGAACATACAAGACCATAAGCCGCGCAGTCTTTTGTGACTGAGTCGCAATTATTTACAACCTTACCATTGCTACAAGAATAGGTTGGAACACAAGCTGCACATATCCCGCTAGCAGGCTCCGGAGGAGCTATCTTAGTGTCGATACTGCAAACTTCACTACCACTCTGATCACAAGATGTCACAACTCCTTGATTTGTATTTCCACAAGAATTTGCAACTGATCTACATACAGAATTTACAGTACAAGTATGGCCAGAATCTTTTACCCAAAAATTAAAGTAACCCGTCTTAGCCCCAGAAGATTTATATTTTGAAGTATCAGTCACTGTGTACAAAATAGTGTACCTACCAGGCTTACTTGGAGCAGTAAAACTCTCATCAAACTCCCCTTTAACTGTTTCAGAAACATGCTTATCAGAATCAGTTGTTCCACTCGAAACTTTTCCTTTGAAATAACTTCCAGGCACAACTTGTCCATCAGGATCTAACATAGTGAAACTAGCAGTAGCGCTACCTGGTGAATTTGTACATTTTGTGTAGTAAAGATAGCTTGTAAATGACTCAGTATCACCTGCATTCAAAACAATTTTTCCATCATTTCCTGGACTAGGAGTATATAAGAATTCTATGTCCATGGTATTGACCGCATAATTAATTATGCCAGTACAATTATTCTGAGTTTGGTTTGGTTTCCCTTTCAGATCATAGGTACAAATTCCAGTCAAAGCGTCATAGGCTATATTGCTACAATTTGCATAAGACTTTGAAGTAGATTTTGTTTTTATATTCTTTCCTGTACCAGTCGTATAAGTATAAAAAACACTGCAGTAATTGGTATTTATAGTGTAATCAGTTGAATTGTCTTTTATAGATTGACAATTGTTCACAGTAATTATTTTTCCGCCATAAAAATATGAACAGCTTCCACCTCCTCCAGTAGAATCAATAATAGAACAATTAGGATAGGTTTTCTCTACGGACTTGCCTCCACTTGTATAATCAATTGTACAATTTGTCGTATTATCAAAAGATAAACTGTCCGATTGATCATTTCCTTCAGCACAATTGTTGATCGTACTTATCTTCCCTTTTGCATCAACTATAGTGCACACTTGTCCAGATCTATCATAATTTATCGATCCGCTGCCGGTTTTCACTGCTGCATAATACTTACTACTTGTTGAAGTAAGTTTTGGATTGAAAGTCACATATTGGTAGGTGTTTGTAATTGTATTTATCTGATCAACACTACATGGGATCAAATAAGTAGTGACACTATCAACTGAATATTGTTTGGAAGAAGTATTGTGATCTATCTGAAGTTTTTTATACGAACAACCTATACTTTTTACATATGTTGATCCTCCAGATTGAGCGTTAGCCTTATATTCCGAGATACCGAATATAAGTCCTCCAGAAAAAATAAGTGCCAATAACACCATCATCGGTCTTGATCTTTTTTTCATATAGATCATCAAGATAATGATAATGACCAAGGCTAGAGTAACTACTGCATATATAATATTCGTGAGAGTAAAGATATTATTATCTGAGGATTGAACTATTATTTTTCCTAATAGATATTTTCCACTTGAAATAACATTCCCAGATTCACTTGTGATCGATACATTTGCAGTAATATTTGGATCTTGTTTTATGTTCACCAAAACAGGAATGACCTCAGAGCCAGAATCAGCCAAAATAGTATTAGTATTTCCAGAGCCTACCGACCTACCTTGATCATCAACAAGATCAACTTTTATCGAAACAGGATAATTACCTTCTGTTTGTCCATTTGATATATCCGTTGGAGTACCTGTATAAGAAACAACTATAGACAAAGATGAATTATCACCTAGAGTTTGATCACCTAAAGAAACTGATTGAATAGTAGCGATCTCTCCTGCGACGATAAAACGGAAAGCTATCTGAGGGATCGTAATATCATTACTGCCAGAAAAAGTTATCTGTCCTTCGTAGACCTCAGGTGTCGCTGGTAATTGAATATCTACCTTGATCTTTTTTTCTTCTCCGTTATTCAAAGTAAATGCCTGACCAGAAAAAGATCCAATTGAAACACCCGAAGATATGGTCTTCTTAAATATCTGAGTATTTGGAGTGACAGTGACCAATCCTCCTGTAGTATTCTTAAGATCGATCAGAACATATGCAGAACTAGTAGAGTAAATAGTAGGACCTTCTTCAAGAGAAAATGTTTTTCCATCTACAACTACACTCGAAGACACAATATCCAATATTTTTATATCTCCAGAAACTGTAATATTTTTTTCTAGTCTAGAGATCTCAAGACCTCTTTCATTGAATACAGAAACTCTGAATACTAAATTTCCACTTACATTTGGAACTTGGTAGGAAAAAGCAATATTCTTACTCTCATTTCCAACAAGTGAAAAAGATTGTCCAGAGACTGAATCGAGTACTTCTGTATCAGATCCTGTCTTATTTATTAAAGAGATCTTAGAATAATAATTATCGGCTGGATCACTACTGACATTATAAGCAGTAAACGTACCGTTTATACTTCCTCCAGAAGAAAGGTCTGTCGCGGATATATTTAGATCCTTTGAATAGACACTTTGTCCAGAATTATATCCTCCTTGTACACTCTGATCAGGAACGGTCTGAGACTGCGCTTGAGAGTTCGAATAAAAAAGACCAAGACCTAAGACCAAAAACGTACTGATAAGGATTTTCTTAAACATTTTTTTATTTAAATTTTCCTAATAAACTTAAAAATAAAATACCGACAGAACGATCTAATTGCATATAGTATATCAGAATATAATTTCAAATAATGAAAATTTTATTCTTGTGAGATATTTAGTGAACAAGAAGATAGATCTACAGATGGATGAATGTCTTTCGGTGTATAAGACAAGGTCCTTCTTTCTTTATCATTTTTCGGTGAAAGAGAGTTCCATAACCTTTATGTATATCAAAGCCATATTCAGGATATTTTTTAGAGACACTTTTCATATGATCATCTCTGACAACCTTTGCGCAGATCGAGGCAGCAGAGATAACAGGGATCTTTTCATCTCCTTTGATGACAGTCTCCTGAGAAAATTCTTTTGGGGCTTTTAGAAGACCATCTAAATAGATAAAAGTATCTTTAGGATCAAGCTTGAGTTTTTTTATTGCTTTATCTATTCCCACCTGAACAGCCTTAGTTATACCCTTTTGATCAATGAATTTCGCAGAAACAAGTATTACTGCAAATCTAACTTCACCCTTTTCAGACGAAGCTTTTATCAAGGAAAAGATATTATCTCTTTGCAGAGCGGAAAGTTTTTTACTGTCATTAAGTTTTGGAAAAACCTCTTTCAGTTTCTTGGAAAATTCCTGTGTAGTTACAAAAATACCAACAGAAACAGGACCTGCAAGAGGTCCTCTACCAGCTTCATCAATACCTGCTATAAATTTATTTGACATAAATCCTTGTAAGAATAGTATTGCATAAGCTATGAAATTTTACTTCGACTGTTGTGTAAGATCAGATGATCTCAAAAGGACCCTAGAGACTTGGCAAAAAGACCTTGAGGCTCCTAACGAAATAGACGCAATGCTCTTAGCAAGATCAATGAAAAGCGAATGGGATGGAAAGCAGAAATATCCTGAAAACTTTTCGATAAGAATGACATTGCACAGCGAATCAAATAAAAAACCCTTTTGGATATCCGAAAGAGGTAGACTTCAAAAACAATCAGATAGTTCCTGATTGTTATTTTTTTATCAAAAAATTTGATAATTAAAATATTTATTTGTCAACAATGACTCTTCTCTGCTAAAATCAAGATGTGTCAAAATTCACCCACCTACATGTACATAGTCACTACTCACTGCTTCAGGCATTGCCTAAGATCGCAGACATAGTAAATAAAGCAAAAGAGAACAAAATGACTTCCCTTGCGCTAACTGACGCAGGAAACTTGTACGGAGCGATCGAATTCTACAAAGAATGCAAAAATTTCAACATTAAACCTATTATAGGCGTGGACTTTTATATTGCCGCTCGAACTAGGAACGACAGAGAACCAAGGATCGATAATAAAAGAACTCGTCTGATCCTGCTTGTAAAAAATAGTATTGGATATAAAAATCTTATCCATTTAGTAACAGACTCAAACCTTGAAGGTTTCTACTATAAACCACGTATAGACAAAGAACTCATTGAAAAATACTCCGAAGGACTTATCGCTATATCACCTGCATGGGGAGGAGATATCAGTACAGCACTCCGAAATTCTAATGAAGAGAAAGCTGAAGAATGGACCGATTTTTTCAAAAAAATATTTAAAGATGATTTTTATCTTGAGATAACAAAGCACCCAGAGATCGAAGATCATGATGAGGTGATGAAAAGGCTTGAAGCATTTGCAAAGAATAAAAAAGTAAAGATAGTAGCATCTGCAGATGTCTATTATCTCGAACCTGAAGATAAACAAGCCCGCAATACTTTAATGTCCATTCAAAGAACTTTTGGAGGAAGAAGTAGTGAAGACGATGAAGGAGATTTTTCTTTCATCTCTTCTTCTCAGGCAGAAAAACTTTTTAAAGATATACCCGAAGCACTAGAGAACAATGCTGAGATAGCTGAAAAATGTAATTTTGAGATCGAACTTGGAAAATGGGTATTCCCTGCGATCGAGATCCCTTCAGGAGAAAATGCAGATGATGAATTAAAACGTCTGGTCTATGAAGGTTTTGCAAAAAGAAATGTAGAAAAGAATGATCAAATGATAACAAGAGTCGAATACGAACTTGGTATCATTAGAAAAAAAGGATACGCCCCATATTTCCTTGTTGTGGCTGACCTCCTACGCTTTGCAAAAGAAAGTGGAATTCTCTCAAACATTAGAGGTTCGGTCTCAGGTTCGCTTGTGACTTTCCTTTCAGGTATCACAAATATAAACCCGATTGAGTATGAGATCGCATTTGAACGATTTCTGAACCCAGATCGTCCTTCCCCTCCCGATATTGATATGGACTATGCCGATAATAGAAGAGACGAGATGGTTGCATATGCCAAGCGAAAATATGGAGCTGAAAAAGTAGCCCAGATCGGAACTTTTGGTACTATGGCAGCGCGAGGATCAGTACGTGATATCACACGTGCACTTGGTTATTCTGTTGCAACTGGCGATCGTATTGCAAAGATGATCCCTATGGGAAGTCAGGGATTTCCAATGACGATCGAACGTGCTCTCAAAGAAACAAAAGAACTTAAAGAAATATATGACAAGGAGGAAGATACAAAAAAAATAATTGACATGGCACAAAAGATAGAAGGCTGTGCTAGACACATTTCCGTTCATGCCGCTGGTGTTGTGATGGCTCCAACAGACCTGACCGATTTCACCCCCCTTCAGTATGATACAAAGGGAGAGAACAAGATCATCACTCAATATGATATGTATTCGATCGAAGAAGCAGGTCTTCTAAAATTTGACTTCCTTGGATTAAAGAACCTCTCAATTATCTCAGACACAATAAGACTGATAGAAAAACTTAAAGGTATAAAAATAGATTACGAAAATATCCCGATCGATGACAAAAGAACATTTGAGATGTTAGCACATGGAGAAACATCAGATACATTCCAATTAAATGGAGAAGGAATGACAAGATTTTTGGTTGAACTTAAACCTACAACGATCCACGACATTAACGCTATGGTCGCCCTCTACAGACCAGGTCCTATGCAATTTATTCCTTTATATATTGAACGAAAACATAATCCTTCTCTCATTACTTATCTTGACCCAGCACTTGAAGAGATACTTTCAAAGACATATGGAATTCTTGTATATCAAGATGACCTTTTGATGATCGCTCACAATATATCTGGATACACCTGGGACGAAGTCGATAAATTCCGAAAGGCTGTCGGTAAGAAAATTCCTGAGGAAATGGCAAAACAAAAGAAACATTTCATTGAAGGAGCAATAAAACATTCCGGTTGGGCTGAAAAAAAAGCAACAGAACTCTGGGCTTGGATCGAACCTTTTGCTGCTTATGGATTCAACAAAGCTCACTCTGTATCCTATGGACGAGTTGCCTATATAACCGCCTATCTCAAAGCAAACTTCCCTGCAGAATACATGAGTGCTGTTCTTACTCACGAATCAGGTGATGTTGATAAGGTCTCAGAAACAGTTACAGAATGTAAGAGAATGAAGCTCAAAGTATTGCCTCCAAGTATCAATGAGAGTTTTGAAATGTTTACCGTTGTCAAAGATGAGAACGGAAACGAAGAGATCCGCTTTGGACTAAACTCTATCAAGAACTTTGGAGAAGGTATCTCCAGTTCAATAATCGAGGAAAGAAGGAACGGAGGAAAATTCAAGACATTAGAAGATTTTCTAATCCGTGTCGGAGATAAGAATCTAAATAAAAAATCTTTAGAAGCTTTGATCAAGAGTGGATCTCTCGAAGAATTTGGGGAGAGAGGAAAACTTCTTGATAACCTTGAAAGCATTTTAACCTTTCACAAAGAATCTCACGGTAAAGCAAAGAATCAGGATTCCCTTTTTGGTTCAAATGACGGTACAGTGCAGATGAGAGAATCAGAACCTGCAAACCAAACAGAAAAACTCTCTTGGGAAAAAGAACTGCTCGGATTATATATCTCTGGGCACCCCCTCGATAGAATAAAAGATAAATTGATCCAAAAAGATATTTCCATCGAAAAAGTAAAAACTGCAAAAGAAGGAACGAAAGTTTTGATCGTTGGAGTTCCATCAGAAGTAAAAGAAGTACGAACAAAAAAAGGAGATCTCATGGCATTCGTAAAGGTCTCAGATTTTGGATCATCTATTGAGGTTGTGATATTTAGTTCGATATATGAAGGAATAAAAGGAAAACTCACAGGAGAAAAATGTCTAGCAATAGAGGGAAAGATCTCTACAAGGAACGGAACTCAGAGCATCGTTGCAGACAAAATAAAGTCTGTCTAAGCTATTTTTCTCTGATTTTTTTGCCCATTAAAATGTGCTAATCTATTGTTATGAACAACGAAAACGAACAATTAGAGCATAGGCGACATACGCTCGCCCACCTATTAGCAAGTGCAGTATTAAAGCTTTACCCAGATACCCTAAACACCATAGGTCCTGCAATAGAGAGTGGCTTTTATTATGACTTCGAATTCAAAACTCCTATAACCGAAGAGAATCTTAAAGATATCCAAAGAGAGATGCGAAAAAGCATTTCAAAATGGGAAGAATTTACCCACAAAGAAGTAAGCGAAAAAGAAGCAAAGGAATATTTCAAAGATAATCCATATAAGCTAGAACTAATAGACGAGATCGTCTCAAAAGGAGAAAAGATCACTTTCTATACTTGTGGAGGCTTTACAGATCTTTGTCGTGGAGGACATACAGAACATCCCTCAAAAGATATCTCTGCCGATTCTTTCAAAGTATCTCGCATCGCCGGAGCATATTGGCGTGGAGATGAAAAGAACAAAATGCTTACTCGTATCTATGGCCTAGCATTTGAAAGCAAAGAAGCTTTGGACAATTACGAAAAGATGATGATCGAAGCAGAAAAAAGAGATCACAGAAAACTTGGTAAAGAACTAAAACTCTTCACTGTCTCAGAACTTATCGGAGCAGGACTTCCCCTTATGCAGCCAAAAGGAATGATCATCCGAAAAGAGATCGAGGATTATCTTTGGGAACTTCACAAGAACAAAGGTTATTCTCGAGTATGGACTCCTCACATTGCAAAAGAAGCTCTTTATATAACTTCAGGACACGCTGCAAAATTCGGTGATGAGCTTTTCAGAGTTCAAGGAAAAGAAGACAAATTCATAATGAAGCCGATGAACTGCCCTCACCACATGCAGATCTTTGCAGACAACCAATTCTCATATCGAGATATGCCAGTCAGATATTTTGAGCCCGCAACAGTTTACAGAGATGAGAAATCAGGACAACTTGGAGGACTAACCCGCGTACGTGCCATAACTCAAGATGACGGACATCTTTTCTGCCGAAGCATCCAGATCAGTGAAGAAATCGAGACCATTGTTGGAATAATAAAATCTTTCTACACAACAATGGGAATGATGAATAATTATTGGGTCAGACTTTCACTCCGTGGAGACGACAAGACAAAATATCTAGGAACAGATGAAGTTTGGAATACTGCTGAAGGAGCATTAACAGAGATATGCAAAAAACTCGATCTTCCCTACAAACCAGCAAAGAATGAGGCTGCTTTCTACGGACCAAAATTGGACTTCATGTTCAAAGATGCAATAGGTCGTGAATGGCAACTAGCAACTATCCAGTGCGACTTCAACCTTCCAGAAAGATTTGATCTATCCTTCATAAATGAAAAGAGCGAAAAAGAAAGACCTGTGGTCATCCACAGAGCTATCTCTGGAGCCCTTGAAAGATTCATGGGAGTTATGATCGAGCACTTTGCAGGAGCCTTCCCTCTTTGGCTTTCTCCGGTACAGATAAAGATCCTACCAATTAGCGAGAACGAAGTAGATGCTGCAAAAAAATTCGGCGAACTATTGTCTAATAACAACATAAGATTTGAGATAGCAGAAGAAAATGAGAGTCTCGGAAAAAAGATCAGGGATGCAAAGATAGCAAAGATCCCATATCTCGCCGTCATCGGTAAAAAAGAAGTTGAGAACAACTCGATCACACTCGAAGGACGCAAAGGAAGTCTTGGCGAGATCAAAATAGAAAAAGCAGCAGAACTTCTATCTGAAGAAATAAAAACAAAAAAATTATAATGAGCGAAGAAAACCCTCTTGAAAGATCAAGAAGTGAAAGCTTTAAAAAAGCTGTTGGATACGACAAAGCGTTTGTCCGTCAAAAATTTCCTCGTCTAAAGGAATATTTCGATCAGATAGATGAATATGAAGCATACGTCAGACAACTACTTGACCTGCAAGATGAATATCAAAGACTTCTAAAAACAGAAGGTACGAATGAACAGCAGAAAGATATCTTGATGGAAATATCTCGCGTCAGAGAAAGAAGAGATGAAAAAAGGGACCAATTAGATGATTTTACAAAGAAGGTTGATGAAGACGAGGATCTTACAAGCGATGTATATGAATATGAAGAATTCTTAAATGAGCTCGAAAAAGATGAGCAAAGAATGTCTGGAAATTTCTACCCTTCTATTGAAGGTGGTTTGAATTGATATATCTATAAGTAACTATCCTTACTTCCCATACCCATTTTGCTATTCAATATTTCGTTTGCCCGCAAGACAGCTTCTTCTGGTGAGACCTTCCCTTCTTCAAGTTTTGTAAGTAAGCCTTGCACTTCAGGTATCTCAAAATCATTTCCCCCAAATTGACCTAATTGTGTAATAACAGCATTTATCTCAAAGGAAGCTTTCTTGATCGGATCGAACTGTTCTGGCTGTGATGATGTGTCGTTGTTCATGGGTAGATTGTATCAAAATTGAAAATATATAACTAATTGAGGTATTCCCAAATATCCTCTAAAGGCTTTATAATGATCTATACTGAAGATATATAGTATAATGAGAGTTGTCAGATTATGGGAGAAATAGAATTCGATACAGACAAAGATCTAATACAGCCAAATGCTTCTAAAAATGATAGAAGCCCTAGACTTGTCGTTATTATTTTAAAATGCAAACTCGCAAAGAATGAAGACCAAGCCAACTATATTTTAGTGGCAATTGCTGCATTCTTTTTTATATTTTCTGGATATCTATTTTGGCAAGCCAATCATGTACCCGATTATGCCATCCTACCCGATGGAACAAAAATAAGTTCCGAGCAATACGTAGAAGGCCTTAAGACTGGTAAATACTGAAAATATGGATACCAGATCTCAAAAAAAAGGATTCACTTTAATTGAGCTAATGGTAGTTATATCAATAATATCTCTGTTGTCAGTCATCGTCTTGACTTCCCTTCAAGCTGCAAGACAAAAAGCACGAGATTCAAAAAGAGTCTCGCTAGTCACTCAATACACAACGGCCCTTGAACTATATAAACTTGATCATGGATACTACCCACCTATTGGTAATACAACTACCCAATATTGTGTTGGATACAATGACAATAACTCAGGAGATTGTCAGATATCAAAATCTGGAAATATCAACTTATACGTTGCCTTATTACCATATTATCCTAGTGAACCCGCTTTAACCGATAAAGTTCCATTTGGAACATTTGACATATCAGGTTTAGTATATGATTGTGAAACTCTCGATTCTTCAAATAATTGCATCAGCTATAAATTTCAATGGTATGCTGAAACTCCCTATTGCGGACCCGGGGGAACACCTGCACCTGGAGTAAGTCCAATTGGATGTACAGTTACACAATAAAATAACCTCTTCGTCTTTTTAGCATTGCTGCTAACTAGAGCGAAGAGGTTTTTTCTTGAGCACGAGGAGAGCAATTCCAGAGATCACCACTAGTATGAATGACGATGGTTCAGGAACAGCCTTCACAGAACTGACTAATATATCTGTTCCTTCTCCCCAAGGTATTGAATTGATAGAGCTATAATTCAACTTAGCAGTAAACTGTGCCGAATTAAAACTACTACCACTAAGATCTACGTAGAAGGTAACTGGTTGAGCTTGAGTCCCTACTCCAACACTACTCCATGAACCATCAAGCAGTTTGTCATTCACAGACAATGTACTCAAACTCCACCCTCCACCCCAAGAAGCACTATAGTCAGTTAGAGTAATCTGGAGCAGATTGTTTCCATCGATGGTTGACGAGAAGGTGTTTATCCCGAAAATATCCACATCGTTGATATAAACATGAACATTCGCAGAATTATCCTCAATGATCTTGATAGAAGTAGGAGTATCCACAACCCATCCATAGGTAGCGTAGCGATAATCCCCTCCTCCAACCAATGACACATCAGCATTGCTGTACGCAGTAGCTGTCCCACTAGTACCAGCAGCTGTAGCGGTCATTCTCTTGAAGTCCGCAGTCCAACTCGTTCCCGAGACGACGACATTGCTGGCGTCAGTTCCCGAGATCAAACCAACATCTCCATACGCCATTTGCACCCATATTGTGCAAAGGACTAAGACGAAGAGTAGATTCTTCATTGTTGTTCTTTCTAATTTGTTTCTGAATTAAGGGGGAATCTCCCGTGCAATATTTATTTGCCAAGGAGCATACTTACTTCCATATTATACAACAACTTAAATAAAAATCAAGCACTCCTAGGGCATCCCTAGTCCACTTTATCCACACCCAAACTTATTTATAGATCTTTAATATTTTGACAAAAAAAATTACCTCTCCGTCTTTTTAGCATTACTGCTAATTAGAACGAAGAGGTTTTTTCTTGAGCACGAGGAGAGCAACTCCAGAGATCACTATCAGTATGAATGACGACGGTTCAGGAACTGCCGCTACAGAACTGATCTGTATGTTTGTAGCTTGACCACCAGGCGTCGAATCAAAGTAGTTATGATGCAATTCAGCTGTAAACTGAAGCGACTGAAGACTGCTTCCGCTGAGGTCCACATAGAGTGTTATCGGTTGGGCTACCACACCCCAATTGTTTGTTGGATTTTCATTCTCAATCAGATCACTCCATGAACCGTTAAACAACATTCCATTCACAGACAAATTGTCCAGACTCCATCCACCACCAAAATCTGAATCAAATGCATTAAGAGTGATTTTAAGCATGTTACTTCCACCGATAGTTGATGGAAAATAATCTGGAGAGAAGATGTCCACACCGTTTATATAAACATGAACATCTGCCGCTCCTCCTTCGGTGATCTTGATCGTATAAGGAGTATCAATCGCCCATCCGCTACACATCCATCCATTAGGAATATTGAGAGCAGGTAAACGATAGAAGAGAGCCTCTCCTCCACCGATTATTTTTGCATCTGCCTGACTTTCCATCAATGTAGGAGGAGGGTTCTGATTACCAGTATTGTACAGCGAACCTACTTGGAAGTCCGCAGTCCAACTCGTTCCCGAGACGACGACATTGCTGGCGTCAGTTCCCGAGATCAAACCAACATCTCCATACGCCATTTGCACCCATATTGTGCAAAGGACTAAGACGAAGAGTAGATTCTTCATTGTTGTTCTTTCTAATTTGTTTCTGAATTAAGGGGGAATCTCCCGTGCAATATTTATTTGCCAAGGAGCATATTTATCAAAAGCATTATGCAATAACTCGAACAAAAATCAAACATATAAATTATTTTTTGGCTCTTTCAATTACGAAAAGACCTCTCCATCCTGAATTTTGCATTGCTGCAAGTCAGAAAAGAAGAGGTCTTTTTATAAGCACGGGACAAACCATTTTTATCCTTTTTTCGATTGATGTCGTCGTTGTTATTGTCTGATCTGCCATCCTTCGTTGGTTAGGACAAACACCTTGGTATCCTCAAAGAGACGCTGAGCATCAGCCTTAAGGACATCTGATATATTTTGTACCACCTCTAATTTCGTCCAAGGGGCTATGTCTGGTCCACAATCATAAGTATATTTTACCTCCGTGATCGCCGTGCTTGATCCAGACATTGGTTCTGTGTACGAGATTATTTCCTTTACGCGATATTTCCCGTAGACAAAAACTCCATATGAGACCTGTTTTCCGTATTGTGTTAATCTCCGGCTTTCTCCAGTGTCTATCCGATAAAATTTTGAACCATAATCAGTGAGTTCAAAACGAACACCTGGAATTTTTGTCGTACCTGCCACATAGTAGGTTGCCGGCAATTCCTTAACGAGACCAGCCTCCAAAAGAGGTGCAAAGTCTTCTTTGCAGTACCCATTCACTGGCCAAGTATTTGGGAAAATGAAATTCTCATTCTTGATAGAACGTAATGTCTTCCCAAGGTCTTCATCGAGTAGTCTTTTGAACAGTTCCTTACTGGGACGATTTGGGTCAGGGGTCGCGGAAACGGCCGAAGACCTTTTTAACTGTTGGATCTGTGCTTCCAACTTCGCGATCTCTTGTTCTTTTGATGGAACTTGAGAAGACGACTTACTGCAACTGACACACATAAGTGCCAGAACTATTACAAATATCACTACTTTCATTGGATCTTTCTAGTTTTGAGGTTTAACTCCGTGCAATATTGATTTGCCAAGGAGCAGTTTTATCCCCAATATTATGCAACAACTTGAATAAAAATCAAGTATCTTCCTACTAGGAGTTTTTGCACACTGGAAAAGAGACAATAAAATGAGAACCTATGCCTTTTATGGATTCTACTGATATATTTCCGTTCATTTCTTCTACTATTTTCTTTGTTATCCAAAGACCAAGTCCAGTTCCTCTAACATCGCTTGTTTCTTCGTTGTAAATTCTAGAGAATTTTTCAAAAAGTTTTTTCTGGTCTTCTGCACTCATTCCAACACCTGTATCACTGACGCAAATAACGTATCTTTCCTTTTCAACATTTGCTTTGACAAGAACATCCCCTTTTAATGTGTATTTAAGTGCATTACTGACAAGATTAATGACAACCTGTCGCAATTTTGCTTCATCAACATTTATTGAAGAATTAGCCTGTATATCTGTTGCAATAGAAAGTCCTTTATCTTGTGCAGGTTTTTTGAACATCTCGGTAATATCTCCAATCATTTTCTTTGGATCAACAGGAGCTAGTTTGAATACCATTCTTCCCTGTTCAATTCTGGATACATCAAGCATCTCAGATACAAGTTCATCAAGATTCTTTGCTGACACATCAATACAATCTATACACTGTTCAGTTTCGGAAGAAGGTCCTTTAGATTCTTTTAGCAATTCTGTATATCCACGGATCGCAGTAAGAGGAGCCCTAAGTTCATGTGATGCCATAGAAATAAAATCATCTTTGAGTTCATCTACTTCCTTAAGTTTTTGATAGAGACTAATGTAGTCAATAATTCTAGCGTGACGAATGAACAAAAGAAGAATGAAACACATGATAGCTGAAAAGATCAGAATACTCCTTGTGATATTGTCAGATATTGCTTGATCAGCTTCTGAAAGTGACTGTTCAGAAATAATATATCCTTCAGTAACTCCTGTTGGATCCTCTATTGCACGGACGGTCACAAAAGACCTTCCATTTGATCCTTCCATTTCACTTGTAAAAGAGGTCTTTGGATTTGAAGATGCAAAGGAAAATAGAGCCTGAGCAAAAGCACTTACTTTATTATTGTTCTCAGCACTAGCCCATATAATAGGTTCTCCATTTACGATCTTAACGATGTCGAAAGATTCTATGGTTTGGTCATTTGAGACAATAGATATAAGAGTAGATCTTAGGGTCGAGGAAGCTTCAAAGTTGTTGCTTACAAAGCTTGCAAGAGCATCTTGTGTTGCTCCTGCCCTAACACGAACAAGCCTGCTCTGGGCATCCATCGCAATTTGTGAAAATTGATATGCTGTAAATATAAAGGCAGCAAGGATAGCAAATGCGATACCAAAGGTATAAAGAAGTTGGGGATATTCCTTTATTTTTTTTAGACCTCTGCGAATACTCTCGAACAGTTTACTAGGCATTTTTATTTTATTTCCTTTTCAGTCTTATTCTTTTTTTCTATACCAATGAAAGAGATCATAAGTACAAGCAAAATTACGAATATCGAAATAGAGATAACGACTATATTGCGTATTGAATTATTAACAGGTGTTTCGATAGGCTGTCCCAAAGTTGCAGCACTTGCTGTCTTCACAAAAGGAAATAGATCACTTCTTGCGAGAATCTTTCCTGCGGTATCAACTGAAGCAACATACATTTTATGATCTCCATTGTTTAGCTCTTGATCTAGAGTATATGTCCATTCCCCTAATGCATTTGCCTTAACAGTCACAACGATCGGAGTACTGTAAATGTATAAGGTCACATAACTATTTGGAAGTGACGTTCCTTTGACTGTCAAAGCTTTGGTATTTTGATCCAAAGAAAGCTCCGTGACACTATAAGTACTACTTGCGACAGCTTTAGAATCTTCAGGAGCAGAATATTTTATCTTTTCACTTTCAGCACTTAGAGGATTGAATCCTTGAAGAATCTTCTGTCCATCATTCAAGCTTCCTCCCGCCGTGTTAGCCTTATAAGGATCAGTGTGATAGACATATATTTCGTCATAATCTGAGACGCCATCCCCATCAGAATCTTTGTACATGAGATCAACGTGATCATTCTTTAATGCATCAAATTTTGGAGAATCGGTCTGAACAAAGGTATCTAAACTTTGGCTGATATTTTGAGAAACACTATCAAGGGAGACATTTTTCTTCGTTGCCTTCGAAATATCTCCAGCGATCTTCTTTATTGAGGTATTTATACCGTCTTTGATCAACTGATTCTGACTCAAGATATTCTCTGCCCCGAGCGAAAAACTATCATCAATGAATTTCAAAAGATCTATCCTGTCTAATTGAACAGCTTTATTAATGCTTTCAGGAGTAACTTTATCTGAATTACTTTCAATAGCTTGGCTGATCCCATCTACAAATTGACTGACGATACCTACTTTAAGTGAAGATACGTCACTATCAATTTTTTTAAGATCAACACCAACACTTTGAGTAGAACTTCCTGTTTGATCTCCAATATCTGCCTTTGCCATTGGCAAAGAATATCCAAAATACGCAACCCCTAGAATAATGCTTAAAATAAAAAACCTGCTTTTCATTTTTGTTTTCATAATTGCTAATATTATACTTATTTTCGACTTAAAAAAGAACCCTAAACTCCCTATTTATATTTTTTCAAATCTTTTTACTGTCTTTCCTTCCCAATATATATCCTGATTGAATTCTGAGATCGGCCTGACCCAAAATCTTGACACTGGATTATCATACTGTGCTTCATATACAACAACATCTGACAGATCTGATGAACTCTTTGCAACAGTCCTCACTTTATAGAGTTGTTTATTCTTAAAATGTCTATATATTCCGCCTATGATTATTTCCTCCATAGTTATTTTCTTGATACTACTTTCATAACAGCTTCTTTAATGGACCCAACTCCCAATCCATAATGCTCAATAAGTTCATCTGGTCTTCCAGACTGTCCAAATAGATCCTTAACACCAACAAATTCAATAGGTGCAGGGAAATTTTCAGCAAGGATCTCAGAAACTGCCGAACCCATTCCGCCAGCGACCTGATGATCTTCAACGGTCACAACAGCTCCTGTTCTTTTTACAACTTCTACTATTGTTTTTTTGTCTATAGGTTTGATAGTTGAAAGATTTACCACGATCGTTCCCACTCCATCCTCTTCAAGCTCACGAGCCGAAAGGATCGCATTATGAACAAGATAACCTGTCGCAAAAATTGCTACCTCTGGTCTTTTTGATTCATAAAAAATATTCGCTTTTCCGATCTCAAAGGGCGTTTCTTCTGTTGTTATGATCGGGGTCTTTTCTCTTGCCAAGCGAATATATACTGGAGTAGAAATTTTACCACTTACTGCTTCAAGTATCGCTTTTTTTGCTTCAATAGCATCACACGGAGAAATAACAGTAAGATTAGGAACAACACGAGTTATTGCTATATCTTCCAAAGCTTGGTGCGTTCCACCATCTGCTCCCACAGTGACTCCTGTGTGATTCCCTGCGATCACGACTTTTCTATCGTTGTAACAAATAGTTGTACGGATCTGTTCCCAATTTCTTCCGGGACTGAACATTGCATATGAGGAGATGACTGGAAGAAGTCCTTCTGCTGCCATCCCAGATGCCACAGTAGCCATGTTTTGCTCTGCTACTCCGATCTCAATAAATCTCTCAGGAAATTTTTCTTTAAAAAAGATCATCTGAGTTGATTCTGTAAGATCTGCACAAAGAGCAACTATCTTTTTGTCCTTTTCTCCTGCGATCAAAAGCCCTTCCCCAAAACCTTTTCTAATAGGAACCTGTTCTACATCCTTATCAAATATTTTTTTGTTTAATGTGGAATTTAACATCTTATCTATTTTTTCCAGTTGATAGATTCTCCCACCATTTTGAGGGATCTCTTTTATTTATCTTTTCTGCTAATTTTTTTGATGATTCCAATACCAATCTATTCACTATCTTGCTCTCTGGTCCTCTTTTTCCTTCAAGCCATGTTCTTGCTTCTTTATTGCCTTGCCATTCATATTCTCGAAGAAGAAGTATCTGGTCGATTATGTCTGCATCTTTTGCGACTATAGATTCTTTGCTTTCACGTTTTTCATACTCCTTTGCAAAACCATAAAGATCCTCAAATGGAAGATCTCCCAGCTGTTCTTCATTGATCTCATCCTCAAAGATCTTCACATATCTTTTATGGATCCAGTTGTGATCTCCTGACCTTATCTCTCCAAGATCGTGAAGAAGAGCCATCATGACCACTTTATATGGGTCTACCCCTTCGAGTTTAGCTAACATCCAAGCAATAAGAGAAACTCTATACGAATGAGTAGCAATTGAGTCTGTAGTATCCTCCGTAAAAAGCACCTGACGATGCATACGAAGCAACTTTCTCATTGTTCCAACCTCAAAAAGAAAATCTGTTATTCTCTCATCTTTATTATCCTCTTGTTTTTTCTTTGCCATAGATCTATTTTATCTGTAATTCTTTTAAAGCTATTTCTCCTTCTTTTGGTGTCGGTGGTTTTCCATGCCATTCAAATTTATTTTCGAATTCTTTTACTCCCTTCCCTGGAATAGTATTAGCAATAATTACGGATGGTCTGTCTGAGATTTTCTTTGCTTTTTCTATTGCTTCAATTATTTGTCTGATATTATTTCCATCAATAGACTGAACATCTAAATTGAATGATCCGAGTTTTTCTTTTAGAGGTTCAAGCGGCAAAATATTTTCTGTAAAACCATCTATTTGAATATTATTTCGGTCAATGATGATCGTAAGATTTCCTATCTTTTCTTTTCCAGCCAACAGATATGCCTCCCAAGTATTTCCCTCATCATGTTCTCCATCACTTAAAAGTGCATAAAATTGTCTACTTGAGGATCTTCCATTCTTTATTCTATCTGCTAATGCCATTCCAACTGTTTGAGAAAGACCACACCCAATAGGTCCAGAACTCGTCTCAAGCAAAGGAAGAAAAGCTCTGTGTGGATGACCTTGTAAACGTGAACCAAATTTTCTCAAAGTCTTCAATTCTTCTGTTGGCAAATAACCAGCATGGGCCAAGGTCGCATAATATACAGGACAAATATGACCATTAGACAGAACAACTTTGTCTCTTTCTTCCCAGAAAGGTTCTTTGGGATTGTGTTTCAATGAATAAAAAAATAAAGAAGTGAATACATCTGCCATACCAAGAGCTCCTGCAGTATGTCCGCTTTTTGCCTCAACAAGCATTTCGATGATAGATTGTCGGATCTCGTTCGCCTTCTCCTCTAGGAATTTTATTTTTTCGTTGGTCAGATCTTCCATAAGTGGATTTTATACTAAGTCTTTGAGATTATCTATTGCCTCTTTTGGATCTAAACCTTCAAAGATATATGAACCTGCGATGATCTTATTTGCACCTGCATCAATAACAAGTCTTGCTGTATCAGGGTTCATTCCACCATCAACCGAGATAGAAAGCTCAGGATAATTTTCCCTAAAGGATCTTACTTTATCTATACATTGCTTTTCGAAAGGTTTTTTCTGGTGACCTATTGAATCAATACCCATGATCTGAATAAAATCTGCATAAGGGATCAATTCATCAAGTCTTTCATTTTCAGTATCAATACTTATTGCAAGACCTATCTCGATCAGACCTTCTGATCTTATTTGCTCAAGGGCAAGCCTGTCGTTATCAAAATCAATAGTTTCAACATGGAAGACTATTTTTTGAGCACCAGCAGATATCCAATCCTTAACATAAGAAAAAGGATCCTCACACATAAGATCGATCTCAAAATCAAAATCTTCCCAGAAAGGAAAACCTAATTCCTCTCTTCTCATAGACTTGAATTCTCCCTTGTCTCCCACAAATGGCCAACTTGGCTTTCCAACAAATTTTCCATCTACAATATCTATTTGTACCTGTCCGGATATATTCAATATCCTTGAAAGATGCTCCTTTAGATCTTCAAAACTTTTTGGCAAAATTGCTGGAACTATTTCTAACATATGATTTAATTTAATCTTTTAAATTTCGTCTATTTTTTTTAATCTGCGGACATGTCTTTCTTCACCAGAAAAAGATGTGTTAAGCCAGATCTTTACTGCTTCAATTGCTTTTTCTTCGTCCAAATATCTTGCTCCTAAAGAAAGAACATTTGAATCATTGTCCTCCCGCGACGATCTCACAACATCTTCTGAGCCTCCATAAAAAACAGCAGCTCTTACACCTTTGAATCTATTAGCAACGATTGCTTCCCCTTGTCCTGATCCTCCAAGAATTATTCCTTTTAAATTTGGATATTTTGAGATCTCTTTAGCAAGAGGGATTATAAGATCTGGATAATCGTCTTTTGGATCAAAAGAATTAGCTCCAAAGTCTTTGACCTCATAACCTAAACTCTTCAAAAACACTATAAGTTTCCCCTTGAGTTCAAAACCAGCGTGATCTGATGCTATAAGAATATTAGGCATATTTTGGAGTACTTAGGCCTTCTTCAACTGGAATTATCGCTGCAGCAAGAATATGTTCCAAAAGTGCGTGTGTATACCCCATCTCATTGTCATACCATGCAAAGACCTTTACTAAATTTCCATCAATTACTCTAGTCAAATTCAGATCAGCAATTGAAGCCGAACTTGATCCAACTATGTCAGAAGAAACTAGAGGTTCATCAGTCACTGAAAAAACTTTTTGCCATCTTGGATCTGTTGATGCTTTTTTCAAAGCGTCATTTATTTCTTGGACCGAAGTATTTCTCTTTGAGATAAATGTTACATCAACGATCGATCCTGCGATCACAGGAACTCGAAGAGAGACTCCATCAAATTTATCTTTTAAATTAGGCAACGCTAATGTAACGGCGATAGCTGCCCCAGTAGAAGTCGGAACAATGTTATGTGCAGCAGCTCTTCCTTCTTTCCAATCTTTTTTACTTGGACTATCTACTAAACTTTGACTTGCTGTATATCCATGAACAGTACTTAAAACAGCTTTCTCAATACCGATCGCTTCATCCAAAATTGAGATCAAAGGACTTGCTGCATTTGTTGTACAAGATGCATTTGAGGTTACAGAGCATGTTTTGAATTGTTCCTCATTGATCCCAATAAGAACAGTTGCAGCTTGAGGTGCTCCAGCAACATCTTTTGAAGGCGCAGATATTACAACTCTTTTTGCACCAGCTTTTATGTGAGCACTTGCCTTTTCTCTGCTGGTAAAAAATCCAGTAGATTCCAATACAACATCTATATCCAGATCTTTCCAAGGAAGAAGACTCGGATCTTTCTCACTAAAATAAAGTGTTTTTTTGTTGTTTATAAGGAGAGTCTTTTGGTCATCTCCTACTTTCACATCTAGATCACTTTTTCCATAAGCACTGTCATACTTGAGAAGATATGCAATATTTCCAATATCACCAAGATCATTTATTGCAACAATATCAATATTCTCATTCTTTGAAGCTAATTTATAAAAAGCTCTTCCTATCCTTCCTGCCCCATTGATTGCAACTTTGATTTTGGTCATAAAAATTATTTAAATCTAACAATATAATGATTATAACACGAGGGAACTTCTAATTCTCCAAATACGTACCCAACAAAAAACACCCATTCTGGATCTCAGACTGGGTGTTTCTAAGCAAAACTATAAGACCCTATCTTCAGTAACATGATCCTTCTTTTCTTCCGATACAGCTTTGTGATGCCTTTTATGGAACCATACCTTCGCCACAAAGATCAGATATATCAGCTCTAATAATCCCATTGTATTGAAGACAAGGATCGCAGCAAACCACCATTTTTCACCACGCTTTGCAGCGGTCCACAAAGCACAACCTTTTAATACCAAGATGGCTACGACAAAAGCAAAGACAAAGATACCTAATAAAGAAAATCCAATTGATCTTAAAGGGTCAAAACCGAACGACCCATAATGACCATAATAAAAATTGTTGTACATCATAATGCAATAATTATAACACAAGAATATTTTCAAATTCCATGTCTGGTTCTATAACTTACGTTTAAAAAAACTCAAGCAAAACATTCGAAATACATCGTCTTGCTAGTTTGAGAGTGATATTATATTAAGTATTAATA